>CAMLRI010000021.1 GCA_946482385.1 uncultured Cellvibrio sp. | reverse complement strand
CGATGTATACGAATTTCCCAAGGTGGTGCACAGCGATAAAAACAAGCGTCGCTAAACCCTGGGATTTACTGATCCGGTAGTAGACAAATTCGGGCTCTAGAGATTTCTTATTGCGGGAACTCGAGCCGTAGAAGAACAAAAAGGTACAAGCGCTATGTCTATGCAACTTTTGCTCTCCCCTGCCAGCGCCCCCGGCGATGCTCTGGGCGAGCTATTCCGCTGGTGCTGGTTGGGTGTCGATGGCCAGCCGGGCGCAACCGCCAGTGGCGACCGCGATGCTTTGCGCGCGGCCCTGGGCGATGGCCAAACCCGCTCTGCCTGGCTGATCCTGCCCGGCAGCCGGGTGGTCACCCGCGAGCTGGAATACAGCGACAAGGAAAAGAAACACCTGCGCAGCCTTTTGCCCTACCAGTTGGAAGACGCGGTGATTGGCGATGTGGATGAGTTGCACTTTGCCTTATCTGAACCGGCCGATGGCCGCGTCACCCTGGCCTACACCGACAAAGCCTGGCTGCAAAGCCTGTTTGCCGAACTGGCAAGCCTGGGGCTGGAAGTAACCCGCTGCCTGGCGGCGCCCCTGCTGCTGCCCCTGGAAGATCCAGCGGCAAGCGATTCCGGCGCCCCCGACCAGGCCATCGCCGAGCACTGGACCCTCGCCTGGCAGCAAGGCCAATTACTGTTGCGCACCCATCCCACCCAGGGCATGGCGCTGGGCCAGGGCCAGGCGGCCCTGGCGCTGCAATTGCTGTTGCAGAATCGCCAGGCAGACACCTTGCCGGCGCTGCACCTGCGCGCCCCCAGCGACGCCGAACTGGCGCAGCTCTACGCCATGCTGCCCGCCGCTTTACAAGGTCAGGTGGCCAGCCAGCAACTGCTGGAGGATTGGCAGGGCGACTATAGCGGCAAAACCCTGGACCTGTGTCAGGGCGAGTTCTCCCCGCGCTTGCCGGTGGCGCGCTGGTGGAAGCTGTGGCAGCCGGTGGCGATCTTTGCCGGTGTTTGCCTGCTGGCCTATCTGGCTAGCGCACTGCTGGAAATCCATCGCCTGGGCAAAGATAACCTCGCCCTGCGCCAGCAAATCGAAGCCGCCGCGCGCCAGGTGATCCCCCAGGGGCGGATGGTCGACCCGGAGAAACAGGTGGCCGGAGTGCTGCGCCAGCTGGAGCCCAGCCAAACCTCGGGCGCCCGGGTGATGGAGCTGCTGGCCCTGGCACTGCCGCAATTGGCCGCCCAGCCCAGTGTGCAAATCAAGGGTATTGCCTATGCCGCCGAGTCGGGCGAGCTGAATATCAATGTACAGGCCGATAGCTTTGGCACCCTGGAAAGCCTGAGCAGCAAAATCAAAGCCCAGGGACTCAATGCCGAGCTGCTGAGCGTTAATGCCCAGGGCAATGTGCAAACAGCGCGCATCAAGGTCACCAAAAACCAATAGCGTCACCAAAAAACAACAGCGTCACCCAAAACCAATAAAGCCACCCACAACAAGGTCAATAAAACCCCTCGGGGAACCAGGTGCTCTATGAATTCACTGATCGAGTTATTTAACCGCTACCCGCGCCGCGAACAGCTGGCGCTGTTTAGCCTGGCCATGGTGCTGGTGGTGTTCCTGTTGTGGGTGGCGCTGCTCAACCCCCTGCAGAAAAAACGCGCCCAGCTCACCGCCGCCAATGCCGCCACCAGCCAAAGCCTGGGCAAGGTGCGCATGATGGCCGCGCAAATCCAGCAGCTGCGCAGCCAGGGCAGCGCCGCCAGCAGCGGCGACAATATCAACGACATTATCGATTCCACCCTGCGCGCCAATGGCCTGACCATGAGCGGTTTCCAGCCGGGCGCCGGGGGCGAGGTGCGCCTGCGCCTGGAGCGCGCCAGCTACACCGCCCTGATGCAGTGGCTGCACGAAATTGAATTTAAACAGGGCATCAGTGTGCGCGACCTGTCGATTGCCGCCACCAATGACCCGGGGCTGCTGATGGTTAACCTGCGCCTGCACAAGTCCCAGTAATTCCCGCCCTTTTCTTGCCTGGAACCTGCTATGAACGCGCTTTTGCAACGCCTGTCTGCCCTTCGCCTGCCCAATAGCTACCGCTGGTGGCTAGTGCTTGGCGCGGTGGTTTTTGTCTACTTCCTGCTGCGCCAGGTGCCTGCCCAGTGGGGCGCCTATGCCCTCACCCGCGGCACCGGCCTGGCACTATCGGGTATCAGCGGCAGCTTTTGGCAGGGGCGCGCCAGCCTTGCCAGCCTGCGTTTACCCAGCGGCCAGGAGCTGGCCCTGGGTGAGTTCAGCTGGCAACTCAAACCCTGGTCGCTGCTCAGCCTCAGCCCCTGTGCGGCACTGGTGACCCAAATGGATAACCAGTCGTTCAGTGGCGATGTCTGCGCCTCGGCCAATGGCAGTGTCAAAGTCCGCGGTGCCGAAGCCTCCTTCCCGGTGAGTTTGCTACCGGCGCGCCTGCCCTTTCCGGTGGGCGGCCAAGTGTCGCTGCATCTGCAGGAATTGCAGCTGCGCGGCGATGTGCTGCTCAAGCTGGCGGGCAAGCTCAGCTGGGTGCAGGCGCAAGCCAACAACGGCAGCCAGTGGATAGAGCTGGGCAGTTTTGGCGCCGAACTGCAGGACGATGGCAACAACGGTATCAAGGCCAAAGCCTTCGACCTGGCCGGCCCGGTGGGTGTTGACCTGCAGCTTGAGCTTAAGGCCCCCGCCGGCGGCCGCGCCCAGGGGCAGCTGTTAATGGCGCCGGAGTTTGTCCAGGCGGCGCGGGCGGCGGATCTGTTGGCCATGGTTGCCCAAGAGGGTGACAAGGCCGAAGACGGCCGGGTGCGCTACCAAATAGATATGAATTTTTAGCGGTTGATCAAACGGCTTAAAGCGGGAGTTGCAGGTGCGTCTATTGCGTTGGCTAATGGTGTGGCTCTGCCTGGGCTGGAGTGGCGCCCTGAGCGCCGCCTGGCACGGCGACAGCCAGGACATTATGGGCACCAGGGTCAGCGCCCAGCTGTGGCTGGAAGATGACGCCAAGGCCGAGCAGGCCCTGGCGGCGGTGATGGCGGAAATGCGCCGCATCGACCGCGAATTTAGCCCCTACATAGCCACCAGCCAGCTGTCCCGCGCCAACCGCGAAGCGCCCAAAGCCAGCGCCGCCAAGCCCCTGGCGATTTCCCCCGAGCTGGCGCTGCTGATCGACAAATCCCTCCACTACGGCCAGCTCACCCAGGGCGCATTCGACATCACCTTTGCCTCCATCGGCCGCTACTACGACTATCGCGCCAAGCTCAAACCCAGCGAGCGCCAGCGCGAGCAGGCTTTGCCCGCCATCAACTACCGCTATGTGCACCTGGATAAAAGCGCCCATCACCTCTGGTTTGAGCACCCGCAGGTGTATATCGACCTGGGCGGTATCGCCAAGGGCTATGCGGTGGATAGGGCTATAGCCATTCTGGAATCCTATGGTGTGCGCCACGCCAGTGTCAGCGCTGGGGGCGACAGCCGCCTGCTGGGCGACAAGCTCGGCCGCCCCTGGATAGTGGGTATCAAAAACCCCCGCGCCGAGCAGGGTGTGGTAATCAGCCTGCCGCTGGAAAACTGCGCGGTTTCCACCTCGGGCGATTACGAGCGCTATTTCATCGACGACAGCGGTGCGCGGGTGCACCACATCATCAACCCGCGCACCGGCAGCTCTACCCAGGGCATTATGAGCGTCACCATTATCGGTCCCCAGGGGTTCGATACAGACGCGCTCTCCACCTCGGTATTTGTACTGGGGGTGGAGAAGGGTTTGGCGCTTATCGCCCAGTTGCCGGGGTTTGATGCGGTGATTATTACCGAGGCGGGCAAGGTGCATTACAGCCCCGGGCTGATGCCGCCCGAGTAGCCTTCTGGCAAAACGCGGGACAAAACTTGTTATTGAGTGACAATTTTTGCGGTTGTTGGTCGATTGTTGGTTAATTGTTGAATGGCTAACGCCAAAACCCGCAGGGCAATCACAAAAAACAACTATGCTTTTGCAGGTTTGCAGGCGCTTCGCCGCCCAAGTTTTCACCGCCTTGGGGCGATAAAGGGGCGCCGACTAAATTGTCGCCCGGCAGCGCTGGATGAATCGAATTTAACAACTCAGCAACTGTGGCGGAAGTCACATTTTGCGCCAGGTGCCGCACCTAGAATTGGCACATTAATTGAGTAAAAAAGGGCTTTTGACTGCCCTCATAGGGGAATGAAAGATGCGCAAGTCACCGCAAATGTCACTGCAAAAAATCTGGGCAGGTGCACTGCTACTGTTGGCGCTGCTCAACCCGGCCCATGGGCAGGAAGGGGAGGTGGCACCCCAGGTGGAGGCGCTGAAAGAATCGGTACTCACCCTCAACCGCGATTTGCTGATTCTGGAAGAAGAGCTGCTCTATCCCGCCAGCAGCCAGGTGGCGATCTATGTCTCCATGGATCTGGGCACCTACTTCAACCTGGATGCCATCAAGTTGGAAATCGACAACAAGCTGGTGGCCAGCGAGCTCTACAGCGATAAGCAAACCAAGGCGCTGTTCCGCGGCGGTGTACAGCGTTTGTACATCGGCAACCTCAAGGCGGGCGAACACGAAATCAGCGCCTTCTTCACCGGCAAGGGCCCGCAACAGGATTACAAGCGCGGCGCCAAGTTGGTGGTAACCAAAACCCAGGAACCCCTGGTGCTGGAACTGCGCATAGTGGATTCCAGCGCCCAGCTGCAACCTGTATTTGATATCAAGCAATGGCACATGCAATGAGCCTGATGCGCGGCCTGGCGCACCTTGGCAAGCGCCCCGCCAGCTGGTTGTTAGCCGCTGCGCTGGCGGCGCCCCTGGGCTGGGCGGCCGATAAACCCAAGCGCGCCGTGGCCGACCTGCGCTACGGCGTTGCCCTTTACCACTACTACCAACAGGATTACCTGGCAGCCCTGAGCGAGCTGATGGTGGCGGATGCCGGCAGCGGCATTAAAGGCCACAGCGACAACCCGGAGCTGATCGCCGGCGGCGTCAGCCTCGCCTTTGGCATGCAGCGCCATGCCCAGCAAGTATTCGAAACCATCCTGCAAGACCAGCGCCGCCCGCAATCGGTGCGCGACGCCGCCTGGTTCTACCTGGGTAAACTGCACTACCTGCACGGCGACTGGGCCCAGGCCGAGGCCAGCTTCGCCCGGGTGAGCAAGGATTTTGAACCCAGCCTGCGCGCGCAGATGCAATCCCTGCAAATCAACATCCGCATCCACCAGCAGGCCTTTGGCGATTACAGCCTCAAGCAAGTGCAAAAACTGGAGGCGCGCCGCTGGACGCCCTATGTGCTCTACAACCTGGGCGCTGCCCATGCCCGCGCCGGCGATTTCAAGCAGGCCCAGGCGTTTTTCCGCGAGTTGACGGAGGTGGAGGGTGGCCACAGCTTTAGCGCCCAGCGCGAACACTGGGCTCTGCAAGATAAAGCCCACACCGCCATGGGCTACAGCTATTTGGCGCAGCAGAGCTACGCTGCGGCCATCCGCGAATTTACCCAGGTGCGCCTCGACGGCGCCTTTGCCAACCAGGCGCTGCTCGGCTACGGCTGGGCGGCGGTGGCGCAGGAGGAGTACCGCAAGGCGCTGCACCCCTGGCAGGTTTTGCGCAGCCGCAGTTTGATCTACCCGGCGGTGCAGGAATCGCTGCTGGCACTGCCCTTTGCCTATGAAAAACTCGACGCCCAGGGCGATGCGCTCAACGCCTACCAACAGGCGGAAGAACTGCTGCAGCGGGAAATCCAACTGGTGCGCGATATGCGCGCCACCCTCACCGAAGAGGAGCTGCTCACCCTGGTGGGCAGCGAGCCAGTCCCCAGCAGCGCACTCAAGGAGTGGAGCAAAAAATCAGTCGCCGAAGAGCCGGGCATAGTGGCCGCCGCCGTTACCGATGACGGCCAAAACTGGCTGCGCCTGGACCAGACCAGCATCATCAAAACCCGCTCCGCCTACCTGGCCGAATTGTTTGCGCAAAACCAGTTCCAAACCTCGGTATTGCAACTGCGCGATCTGCTGCGCCTGCAAAAATTGCTGCAAGCCTGGGAGCCAAAGTTGGAGGTCTACCGCGCCCTGTTGCTCGACAAGCAAGCCGCCCGCGAGCGCCAGGAGCAGCAGCTGGCCAATAAAAAATTGCTTGAGCAGGAACAATTGCTCAGCGCCCAGCGCGACCAGTTGCGCGCCCGTATCGACGCCATTGAAAGCAGCGACGACTACATGGCCCTGGCCGATGACGACAGCCGCGAGCTTTACCAATTAGTGCAGCGCTCCCAGCAGACCATTGCCCGCATGCAGGCCGCCGGCCAAGACGCCAGCGACCAACAGGCGCGCCTGCGCATGTTTAACGGCCTATTGGTGTGGCAGGCCGCGCAGGAATACCCCGGCCGCCTGGCGGCGCTCAAGGCGCAGCAACAGCAGGCGGAGCAAACCCTGCAGCAGCTGGGTGAAACCCGCGCGCGCATCCAAACCCTGATGGCCACCAGCATCGACATCCAACCGGTGCTGGCGCGCCTGCAACAGCTGGGCAAGGAAAACCAAACCGCGCTGCTGCGCACCCAGGGGCTGATCCGCGCCCAGGGCGCCGAGTTGCGCCAGCAGGTCGACCGCCAGTTGGCGCTGCATGAAAAACGCCTCAATAACTACCTGGCCCAGGCCCACCTGGCCGTGGCGCGCCTCTACGACGCCGAATTAAGGAAACAACCCTGATGAGCCGCCGCTATACCCGCTCTGTGCAACTGCCGCATCGCTCGCTGCCCGGTTTTACGCTGCGTGGTTTTGCGCTGGGTAGCCTGGCGCTGGTGCTGGCCTGCACCGGCTGTAGCTGGGTGGGCGGCGACGACGATGGCCGCGGCAAAACCCTGGCCGAGCTGCCCAGCGCCAAGTTGCCGGATACCAAAGCCAAGGTCAGCCTGGTGGATATAGACCGCATCGAGCAGAGCTACAGGCGCGCCCTGGCGGTGGCGGAAGAACCCCAGCTGCGCCAGCAAATTATGCTGCGCCTGGCCGACCTGGAAATGCTGCGCAGCGAGCAGGCGCAACTGGACGCCACCGATGTGCGCCGTTTTTACGACAAACCGGTGGCCATGTACCGCGAGCTGCTGGAGATGCAGGCGAAAAACCCGGAGAAGATAAAAGGCATAGAGCCAGACCAACTGCGCTACAAATTGGCCAAGGCCCTCTCCCTCGACGGCCGCAACGATGAGGCTGCAGCGGTACTCGACCAGTTGGCCGAAAGCGATCCGCAATCGCCCTTTATGGCAGAAACCCAATTCCGCCGCGCCGAAAAAGCCTTTACCGAGGGCAACTACGCTGCCGCCGAAGCCGCCTACAGCGCCGCCATGGCCAGTGGCGAGAACCAGCAGCTCAAGCAAAACGCCCTCTACATGAAGGGCTGGACCCAATTCAAACGCAGCGACTACGACCTGGCGCTGCACTCCTTTGCCCAGGTGCTCGACCAGATGCTCGGCAGCAGCGGTGATCCGGCGGCCCTGGAGCAGGTGATGACCGACCTGGGCCCGGCCAAAACCAACCTGGTGCAAGACACCTTGCGGGTGATGGCGCTGTCGCTCTCCTACCTGGATGGCGCCAAGTCGATCAGCGCCCTGCAAACCCAATTGGGTGGCAAGCGCCCCTACGAATACCTGCTTTATCAGCAGTTGGGGCAGCTCTACCTGGAGCAAAAACGCTATACCGATAGCGCCGAAACCTATCAGCATTTTGTCCAGCACAACCCCGAATCGGATTTCGCCCCCAGCTTCAGCATCAAAATGATTGAGGTTTACCAGCAGGGCGATTTCCCCAGCCTGGTGCTGCCGGCCAAGCAGGATTTTGTCCAGCGCTATGGTATCCGCAGCAATTTCTGGACAGCCCGCCAGGGTGTCATCGGCAATATAGCCACCGCCTATTTGCATCAGTCGCTACAGGAACTGGCGCAGTACGAGCACGCCCAGGCCCAGGGTTTGGCCGCCGCCAAAAAGCCCAATGAGGCCACCGCCGCCTATGCCCGCGCCGCCAATTGGTACCGCGAATTTGTGCAAACTTTTGAGAAGGACCCGCAAGCGGCAGAGATGACTTTCCTGTTGGCCGAATGCCTGAACGAAGCTGGCGACCTGCCCGGCGCCATGGAGGCTTTTGAGCGGGTAGCCTACGACTACCGCGACAAGCTGCGCGGCGCCGATGCCGGCTATGCCGCGGTGCTGCTGCCGCAGCAGTTGATCGCCTCGGCCAAGGGTTTCCCCGACGCCAAACTGCTGGAGTGGCAGGAGCGCAAAATCGAAAACGCCCTGCGTTTTGCTGAAACCTACCCCACCGACCCGCGCGCGCTTAACGTACTGGCCGACGCCGGCGCCGAGCTGTTGCAGCACCAGCGCTACAGCGAAGCCAAGGCCGTGGCCGAGCGGGTGCTGGCCTGGCAGCCCCCCGCCGAGGGCAAGTTGCAGTTCAGCAGCTGGCTGATCCTCGGCCACAGTTTGTTTGAGTTGAAAGACTACAGCCAGGCCGAGCAGGCCTATACCCAGGTGCTGGCACTGCACCCGCTGCACGGCAACAACCCGGGTGCCCCCACCGCCCTGCAGGTGCGCGAGCGCATCGCTGCCAGCATCTACCGCCAGGCGGAATCCAGTTTGGAATTTGGCGATAAAGATGCAGCCATCGCCCAGCTGCTGCGCATCACCCAGGTCACCCCCGACACCGAAATTGCGGTTAAGGCGCAGTACGACGCCGGCCTTTATTTGATGGAGCAGGAAAAGTGGTCCCAGGCGGAAAACGTCTACCTCAGCTTCCGCCAGAAGTATCCCAACAACGCCCTCAGCGCCACCCTGCCGGCGAAGATGGTGCTCATCTACCAAAACCAGGAAAAGTGGCAGCTGGCCGCCGATGAACTGGTGGTAATGGAACGCTCCAGCAACGACCCGGAAGTGAAGCGCCAGTCGCTCTACATGGGCGCCGAGCTCTATGAAAAATCTGGCCGCCGCGACCAGGCCATCGCCCAATACCGCCGCTACGCCAACGAATACCCGCGCCCCCTGGCCAACAATTTGGAAGCCCAGCACAAGTTGACCGAGCTGTATAAAGCGGCGGGCGACCAGGCCAACCGCCTCTATTGGTTGCAGCGCATTATCGACAGCCACAAGGCTGCCGGCGCCGCCAAAACCGATCGCTCCAGCTACCTGGCGGCCAGTGCCCAGAGCGAATTGGCGCAGCCGTCTTTCGATGAGTTTGAGCGTATTAAACTCACCCTGCCGATCAAAAACAGTTTGCAGCGCAAGCGCGCTGCCATGGAAAAAGCCCTTAAAGCCCAGGAGCAGGTATTGGGTTACGGCATAGCGGAATTTACCACCCAGGCCAGTTTTAAAATTGGCGAAGTCTACGCCCAGCTCAGCCGCGATTTAATGGATTCCCAGCGCCCCAAAGAATTGGATGAGCTGGCCCTGGAGCAGTACGAAATCATGTTGGAAGAGCAGGCCTATCCCTTCGAGGAAAAAGCCATAGAAATCCACCAGGCCAATGCCCAGCGCAGCTGGAAAGGCACCTACGATCCCTGGGTTAAACGCAGCTTCGAGGCCCTCGCCAAACTGCTGCCCGCGCGCTACAACAAAAGCGAAACCCGCCTGGAGGTGAGCGATGAAATTCACTAAGGCCGGTGCGCTTTTGTTAGCGCTGAGTGTTTTGCTGGGCGCCTGTTCTTCCACGCCTGGCAGTAAAAAAAGCAAAGCCAAGCCCGATGAAGCCCAGGGCCCGGTTGCGGCGGCGGGTGCCAGCATTCTGCCCCCCGGCCCGGCGCTGCCCAACCCTTATTTGCAAAATAAAACCGGCGCCAGCCGCCAGGCGCAGCAGCAGTTCGCCGAGGCCACCCGTGCCATGCGCAACAAGCAGTGGGGCCAGGCGCAATCGCTGCTGCAAAAACTGGTGGCAGAAAACCCCAAATTATCCGGCGCCCATCTCAACCTGGGTTTGGTTTATCGCGCGCAAAACCAAGCGGATTTAGCGGCGCAATCCTTTAAAGCGGCGATTGAAGCCAATCACCTCAACCTGGATGCCTACAATGCCCTGGCTTTGTTGCAGCGCGAACAGGGCGAGTTTACTGCCGCCGAAGCCAACTACACTAAAGCCCTGAGCCTCTGGCCCTGGTACCCCGAGGGCCACAAGAACCTGGCCATACTCTACGACCTCTACATGGGTAAACACCCGGAGGCCCTGGCGCACTACGAGGCCTACCAACAATTGGCGGGCGAGGGCGATAAACAAATCAATTCCTGGATTGCCGATTTGCAGCGGCGCCTGGGGATAACCCCCAAACCCAAAGCGGCGCCGGCGCCAGCGCCTGTGGTTGAAGCCGACACTGAAACCGAAGCGGAAAGCGCAGAATCCGCAGCGGCAGCCGAGGTTGTTGATGAGGAGTCTTCTGATGAAACTCAATAATCGCCATTACGGCCTGCTGCTGGCCGGGTTAATCTGCCTGCCCCTGGCGCCACTAACCCAGGCGCAAACCGAGCAAGCCGAGCCGGAGCCAGCAGCGGAAGAAACAACAGCGCCCGAGGCTCAAAAAACAGCGCCTGGGGCGCAAAAAACTGTAGAGTCCGCCACCATCAATTTGCGCACCACGGTGATGGGCAACCAGGAACAGCCGCGGGTGTTTTATGTAATGCCCTGGCAATCGCCAGAAACCCCGGCGCTGGACATGCAAATGCTCAGTTCGCAGCAGGATGCGGTGTTCGGCCATGTGGAGCGCGAGGAGTTATTGCGCCACCTGGAAGCCAGCGGCGAACTGGATGAAGAGGAGTAGAGGGCTGGCCGATTTTTTATTGCGCCAAATTTCTTTTGCTGACTTTTTTCTGATTTTTCTTTTTTGAATTTTTTATTTGGTTTGTCTTTTTTTAATTGTCCCAATCATTTTTACAACCCTTGAATTTTTATGTGAGGCACACGTGTTATGGATACTTTGATTCGTTTTTTCCAAGAAGGCGGCAGCTTTATGTACCCCATCGCCATAGTGTTGGTGATTGGTGTTGCCATTGCCATTGAGCGCTGGGTAGTGCTCACCGCCGCCAAGTCGGCCAACCGCCAAGCCTTCGACCGCATACTGCCCATGTTGCAAAAAAAGGATTACGCCGGTGTGGTCAACCTGGCCAAATCCAGCGATGCCTATATCTCGCGCATTATTGCCGCGGGCGTGGTGCGCATGTCGCAATCGCCGCGCCGCGATGATATTGAACTGGCCATGGAAGAGGGCGTGATGGAAGCCATGCCGCGCCTGGAAAAGCGCACCGCCTACCTCGCCACCCTGGCCAATATTTCCACCCTGTTGGGGCTGCTCGGCACCATTATCGGTTTGATCGCCGCCTTTACCGCCGTCGCCAGTGCCGACCCGGCAGAAAAAGCGGCGCTCCTGTCATCCTCCATCGCGGTAGCCATGAACACCACCGCCTTTGGTTTGATTGCCGCCATTCCGCTGTTGCTGATCCACTCCATGTTGCAAAGCAAAACCACCGAAATTATCGACAGCCTGGAAATGGCCGGTGTTAAGTGCTTGAACATCATCGCCCATGTACAGGAAGTGACGCCGCGCACCCGCACCCAGGAC
>CAMLRI010000020.1 GCA_946482385.1 uncultured Cellvibrio sp. | reverse complement strand
CAAAGGCAAAGACGCCAGCACACTCATGAAGCAACACAACAAAGATGAGTACGACACCATTTGGTGTTATGCCGCACTGGCCAGTGTGCAGAACAATATGGCCAAAACCTCTTATCCCGCAGAATCTATTCACTACATCCAGGGATTGGTAGAAGAAACTATCCCGCAGCACATGCCCGCCAGCATCGCCCTGCTGCGCCTGGATACAGACTGGTATCAATCAACCCTGCATGAACTCAACCATCTTTACCCCTTGCTCAATCGCGGGGGCGTATTGATCATTGACGACTATGGCCATTGGCAAGGTGCGCGCAAAGCGGTAGATGAATATTTTGCCGACCGCCCACCGCTTTTGCTTAACCGTATCGACTATACCGGGCGCGTTGCACTTAAACCTTAGAGTCCCACCCTGCTCCATACTTCACTTGCTGCAACCCGCGCTCCCCATAGTTACCGGGTTGCAGCTCACGCTATTTTTATTCCAAAGCCACCACCAACACCGACTTGGCGGGCAGCGCCAGGGTTAACTTGCCATTGGTCGCTTGCGCGGAATAGGCCACTGGCGTGATGGCATCCGGCTTGGCAAAAGTGTTGTGGGCATCCATAGCCGCTGCCGTCAGCAACTGCCCGCTGGCAGCCTGCACTGTCACACCATTCAGGTTTACATCCACGGCCTCGGCTTGGTGGGGATTCACGTTCACCAGCGCCAGATAAATTTTGCCGTTTTTAGCGCGCGCTGCCGTTGCGCTAACACCATCCACTTGCTGCTTGCCCAGGCGGTAGCGGGGCACTTTTTTCAGTGTTACCGGCAGCGAGCTGGCATCCTGGAAGGGCACATACATCTGGTAGGCGTAGTAGGTGGGCGTTAGCAACATTTTTTCTTTGTCGGTCAGCACCATCGCCTGCAACACATTCACCATCTGCGCGATATTGGTCATATGCACGCGGTCGGCATGCTTGTGGAAAATATGGAAATTCAACGCCGCTACCACCGCATCGCGCAGGCTGTTTTGTTGATAGAGGAAGCCGGGATTGTCATCGCCGGTGACGTCGTACCAGGTGCCCCACTCATCCACATAAAAACCGACTTTTTTCTGCGGGTCGTTTTTATCCATCACCTTTTTGTTGTTGATGATGAATTCATCCATGCGCAGGGTGCGCACCAGGGTCGACATCCACTCGGTTTCGGGAAAATCCAGGGCAGCGCCTTTTACTTTCCAGTCGCCGGTGGGCAGGGTGTAGTAGTGAAAGCTGACACCCGCCATGGGCACACCCTCTTTGACCTTGGCAGTCAAATGGTCGGTCCAGCGGGTATCGTCACTGTGGCCGCCGCTGGCAATTAGCAGGGGGCGGTTGTGTTGCGGCGCCTTAAGGAAGGTGGCGTAGTGTTT
Organism: uncultured Cellvibrio sp.; assembly: GCA_946482385.1. The sequence goes on along the minus strand of CAMLRI010000020.1, from coordinate 10,302 downwards.
GTAGAGGTTGGTGTAGTACTCAGGGCTCATATTGCCGCCGCAACCCCAGGCCTCGTTACCCACCGCAAAGTAGTGGACGCGGAAAGGCTGTTCGCGGCCATTGGCGCGGCGCAGTTGCGCCAGGCTGGATTGCCCCTCGCCCGTCATATATTCCAGCCATTCGGCCATTTCCTGGGGGGTGCCTGTGCCCAGGTTGCCGTTGACATAGGCTTCGGCGCCCAGTTGCTCAACCAAATCAAAAAACTCATGGGTGCCCACGGCGTTGTCTTCCGCCACGCCGCCCCAGTGAGTGTTAACCCGCACCGGGCGCTGGGCGCGAGGGCCTATGCCATCGCGCCAGTGGTATTCATCGGCAAAGCAGCCGCCCGGCCAGCGCACCAAAGGCACCTGAATCGCTTTGAGGGCGCCGACCACATCATTGCGCCAACCGCGGGTATTGGGGATGCTGGAATCGGGGCCAACCCACAAGCCCTCATAAATGCCGCGCCCCAGGTGCTCGGCAAACTGACCGTAGATATTTTTGTTGATGACAGGGCCCGGCTGGCCAGGGTCTATGCTGACCTGGGTATTGGCCAGGCTGGCAAGGCTGAGGCTAAAGCCCAAGGCGGCCAGCCAGGGTTTGAAGGGGGATCTGCTGATAAGGGGCATGGGACTTCTCCTGCACATTGTTATGGTTTATGTATGCGCAGAATATAATCGGACAGATACTATTGTCTTATAAATTAACCGATTTTTACCCCAAAGTATTTTTACAACTACAGGGGTATATCAAGGGCGATAGCGCACCCGAATGCCTAAATCGAACGACAGGCGCAGCTCCTCGGCGCTCAGCTCGCGGGGGAAAAAGCAGCCGGATATATGCGCCTGGCAAAAGCTGGCGCCCTCCAGTTGGCAGTTGCGGAAGTCCACCCCGCGCAGGTCGGCGCCGCGGAAGTAGGCATCGCGCAAATCCAGGCCATTGGCATCCAGTTCACGCAAATCCAGGCCGCGAAAATCGCCGCCGCGCAACATGCCCTCCTTCAACTCACCGCGCGCTTTGCGCTGGTTGAACTCGGCAACATTTTCGGCGCGCAACAGGGCGTACATAGGGTTGTTGTGCACTATGGGCTTGCTCATATCTGCTCCAGGGATAATTGGGAATCCAGCGCTTTCACTATAGCCAATAGGCCGGAGATTGCCCGCTGCCCCGGCCCAACCCCCCTGGGGTGTTACGGCTTTTTAACTGGCGCCCGGTTGGTTTTTGGCGTCGGCTCGGGTTACACTAGTGGCCAAGCCGCAACATAGCGGCGCGCCCAATTTTTATGCTGTTCGTTTGGTTAACCACTCAATAAGCCTTTGGGCAGGCAATCCTCGGTCAAACTTATTGTGTCGCCTCCAGCCTTTGCTGCGCGATGCTCTAAAGCACGTCAACCTATCCCAAAATAACCAGCTAGCACGCCCTTAATCCGTGCCCATAATGGGATATGGCTGAGCCAAAGAACCCTCCGAGACGTACCCTTAGACGTAGCTCGGCGTACTTGAGGAATTGTGAGAATGAGCTTTATCCACGACGACTTTTTGCTCGATACCCCGCAGGCGAAGGTGCTTTACCACGAATACGCCAAGGACATGCCCATTATTGATTACCATTGCCACCTGCCCCCCGAGCAAGTGGGTCAAAACAAGCAATTCCGCAACCTCTACGAAGTTTGGCTGGCAGGTGACCACTACAAGTGGCGCGCCATGCGCTCCAACGGCGTCAACGAGCGCTACTGCACTGGCGATGCCAGCGATTGGGAAAAATTTGAACAGTGGTGTGCCACTGTGCCCTACACATTGCGCAACCCGCTCTACCACTGGACCCACCTGGAACTGCGCAAACCCTTCGGTATTACCGACCGTTTGCTCGACAGCAGCACTGCCAAGCGCACCTGGGACGAGTGTAACGAACTGCTCGCCACCCCCGAATTCAGCGCCCGCGGCCTGATGACCCAGGCCAAGGTAAAACTGGTGTGCACTACCGATGACCCCATCCACGACCTGGCGCACCACAAAACCGTGGCGGCCGACAGCAGCTTTAAAACCGCCATGCTGCCCACCTGGCGCCCCGACCGCGCCATGATGGTGGAAGACACCGAGGCCTATAACAAATACCTCGACCGCCTGGCCATTGCCGCCGACGTCAACATCAACACCTTTGATGACCTGATGAAAGCCCTGCAAATCCGCCACGATTACTTCCACGCAATGGGCTGCCGCCTGTCGGACCACGGTTTGGAAACCGTCTACGCCGCCGACTACACCGAAAGCGAAATCAGGGCCATCTTCCTTAAAATCCGCGCCCACAACCCGCTGGATGCCGTGGAGATCGAGAAATTCCAATCTGCCATGATGGTGGAGTTTGCCCTGCAAGACCACGCCAAAGGCTGGGTGCAACAGTTCCACATTGGCGCCATCCGCAACAACAACCCGCGCCTCTACCGCACCCTGGGGCCAGACACAGGTTTTGACTCCATTGGCGACCACAACTACGCCAAACCCCTGGCCAAGTTCCTCGGCCGTTTGGACGACCAAAACAAACTGGCCAAAACCATTATTTACAACCTTAACCCCAGCGATAACGAAGTGATCGGCACCATGATTGGCAACTTCCAGGACGGCTCTGCCGCCGGCAAGATCCAATTCGGCAGCGGCTGGTGGTTCCTCGACCAAATGGACGGCATGACCCGCCAAATCGAAGCCCTGAGCCAGCTCGGCCTGCTCAGCCGCTTTGTCGGCATGCTCACCGATAGCCGCAGCTTCCTCAGCTACTCTCGCCACGATTATTTCCGCCGTATTTTGTGCGGTATTTTCGGCCGCGATATGGCCAAGGGCCTGGTGCCCAACGACACCAAGATGGTGGGCAAAATGATCCAGGACATCTGCTTCAACAACGCCAAAAGCTACTTCCCGTTTGTGGTGCCGGATTAATCCTTCCACCCAGACACAGCTACAATAAGCCCGGTTCGCCGGGCTTTTTTGTGCCTGTTTTTTTGCGTCCGGCCTTTTTCCGGGCGCCCTTTTTAAGGGGCCTTTTTTCAGGAGCCTGCGCTTGCTCGCCCACAGTATTGCCACCTTGCACTTTGCCCTCACCATTACCCTGCCGATTTTTTTGGTGATGTTTCTCGGCATGGCCCTAAAAAAGCAGGGCATGCTCAACCAGGCTGTGGTTAAGGGCGCCAACCAGCTGGTGTACAACATAGGCCTGCCGGTGATGCTATTTAGCAGCAGCGCCAGCGCCAACTTTAGCCAGGCCGGCGACAGCCGCGTAGCCATCGCCTTTGGCCTGATGACCCTGCTGGTATTTGCGGCAAGCCTGATAAGCACCCGCTGGCTGGTGAGCGAGCGGCGCGATGAGGGGGTGGTGATTCAGGGGGCGTTTCGCGGCAACCTGGTAATCCTCGGCCTGGCCTTTTGCGCCAAGGCCTACGGCGAACAGGGGCTGGCCAGCGCCACCCTGCCGGTGGCCATGACAGTGGCCGGCTACAACCTGCTGTCGGTGTATGTGCTAAACCGCAGCCTGCACCAGCATAATTCGCTCAAGCCAACCCTGGTGGGCATAGGCAAAAATCCGCTGATTATCGCCATAGCCGCCGGGCTGCTGGTCAATGCCAGCGGCTGGGCACTGCCCGCCATACTGCTCGACACCGGTAAATACCTCAGCCAAATGGTGCTGCCCCTGGCGCTGCTGTGTATTGGCGCCAGCATCAGCCTGAAACAGCTCACCCGCTGGGAGCGCCCCGGCCTGGTGGCACTGGTGTGGAAACTGCTGCTATCGCCCCTGCTCGCCTGTGCCATTGCTGTGATGCTGGGGCTGCGCGGACAGGACCTGGCGATTCTGTTCCTGCTGGCCGCTGCCCCAACCGCCACCGTAAGCTACGTGATGGCCGAGGCCGCCGGCGCCAATGGCCAGCTCGCCGCCGGCATAGTGGCGCAAACCACCCTCTGGTCACTGGCCAGCGTTACCCTGGGTTTATGGCTGCTGCAGGTATGGGGGCTGGTTTAACCGCCAAAGCGGGATTCCGGCAACCCCTGGAATGGCGTTTGGAAAATAAACACATGGCCGGCCTGGGGCTGGGCTGCCAGCTGGGTATCGGTAAGCCCCACCCGGGCGCTGGTGACCGCCAACAGGTTGAGCTGCTCGCCGCCAAAGGCGACGCAAGTGGGTTGGCTAACGGGCAGATCCAGGCGCAAACCCAAACTGCCATCGGGCATATAACGCAGCACCCGGCTGCCGCCCCATTGGGCATTCCACACACAGCCCTCGGCATCCACGCAGGCACCATCCGGCTCCACCCCCGCCGGGGTTTGGGCAAACAAGCGGCGCTGCCCCAGCGCACCTGTCGCCGCGTCAAAATCGTAAACCTGGATACTGTGGCTGGGGGAGTCGGCGTGATACATCAAGCGCGAATCCGGGCTCCAGCAAAGTGCATTGGAAATACGTAGCCCCTGCAGCTGGCGGGTCAGCTGCAACTGCTGATCCAGGCAATAGAGGCTGGCCGACTGGCCCTGATCCTGCTCCACCAGGCTGCCCCACCAAAACCGCCCCTGGCGATCGCAGCGACCATCGTTGGCGCGGTTGCCCGGCAAATGCGCCTCCGGCCGGGCAATCCACTCAAGCGCGCCGCTGGCCGGGTCAAACCAGGCCACACCAGACGCAAAGGCCGCCAACACTCGCCCATCGTTTTCCGCAAAGGCAAAACATCCCAAACGCTCGGGCAACTGCCAATAGCTCAGGCGATCCTCCACCAGCCCATAGCGATACAACCTGGCCGCGTGAATATCCGTCCACCAAAAGGCCTGATCCTGGGCATTCCATTGAATGCCCTCGCCCAACACATTGGCGCAGGGAATAGTCACTAGCGGGGATAAATCTGACATGGCGCGACCTCAAGCAAACAATCGGCGCATAGTAACAGGCGAGAGAGGTTCTACCGGAGAGATGGCATCTACTATGCGATAAGAATTGTGATTTATTAAAAACAAAAATGCCCCAATCAAGGGGCATTTTTTAACGGGGGCGCGAAACGCGTTACCACCAGGTTGCGTAAATCGCCACCAGGATCAGCACCACACCCACAGAGGCGATGTTAAAGCCGGAGGTGGTTTTGAAGCTGATATCGTCGAGGTGGATGGCGTTGCTTTGTTCTTTGGCGCCGCCGATATAAGTAACCAGTGCAGCCAACACACCGCAGGCAATAAATACCAGGCCGACGCGATCCATAAAGGGCAGTTCCGGCAAAAAGGATTTGAAAGCGTAAGACAACACCACCGACGAAATAGCCGCGGTGAGGGCAGAGTTAGCGCAGGCTTTTTTCCAGAAGAAACCCAGCAGGAAGATCACCACAATACCTGGGGTGAAGAAGCCGGTGAATTCCTGGATAAATTGGAAGGCCTGTTCTGATTGGCCCACCAGGGGCTTGGCCAACACAATGGCAATTAACATGGCAGTGAACGCACTCACGCGGCCGACAAATACCAACTTGTGTTCGCTGGCTTGTGGGTTGACCAATTTTTTGTAGATGTCCATGGTGAAAATGGTGGAGATACTGTTGGTCATGGAGCTGAGCGATGAGGCGATGGCAGCAACCAATGCTGCGAAAGCAATGCCGAGCAGGCCGTGGGGCAAGAGCTTCATCATTTCCGGGTAGGCTTGATCGGGTTTGCTCAGATCCGGCGCCAGCACTACCGCGCAAATGCCGGGCAACACCACAATGATGGGCACAAACAATTTTACATAGGCGGCAAAGGCCATACCTTTTTGCGCTTCCTGAATACTTTTGGCCGCCAGGGCGCGCTGGATAATGTATTGGTTAAAGCCCCAGTAGCTGATGTTCATAATCCACATACCGCCAAGCAATACCGAAATACCGGGCAGGTGTTTGTAGCTGGGGTTATCGGGCGAGAGGATCATGTCGAATTTTTCTGGCGCTTTTTCCAGAAGCGTGGAGAAACCTTCTACAACGCCATTGCCGCCGGAAATTTGGTTGAGGGCGAGATAGCTGACAAACAAGCCGCCCAACACCAACATAATCACCTGGATAATGTCGGTCATGGCTACGGCTTTAAGGCCGCCGTAAATGGAGTAGATCACCGAGAAAATCGCCAGGAAGATCATGCCGTAAAGCATATCCATGCCGAGGAATTGCGATATAGCCAGGGCGCCCAAGTAAAGCACTGTGGTGAGGTTAACGATGGTGTAGAGCCCCAACCAGAAAATCGCCATAACGGTGCGCACGCGGCCGTCGTAACGGTTTTCCAAAAATTGCGGCATGGTGTAAATGCCGCGCGCGAGGAAAATCGGCAAAAAATATTTGGCGATAATAATCAGGGTGATGGCCGCCATGAGTTCATAGGCCGCAATACCCATACCTATGACATAACCGGAGCCGGACATGCCGATGATTTGCTCGGCGGAAATATTCGCCGCAATCAGCGAGGCACCAATGGCCCACCAGGGCAGGGATTTACTGGCGAGGAAGTAGTCGTTGGCGTTTTTGTCGTGGCCCGCTTTTTCACGCGAAACCCAGTAGGCGACAAAAAGCAGTATGACGGCATAGAGCGCAAAGACCGTCAGATCGAGGGCATTTAAATGCATAGGTGTACCTCAGTATGGTTTGTTTTTATGGCCTGTGTTGACCGTTGTTTTTTATGGTTGATTTTTTGCTGCTCTCGTTGATTTTTCACACTCGCCACAAGAATTCACCCGCCGAAGCGGGTGAATTCTTGGCTGATTGAGCGGTGTGCTTTTATATTCTGCCACCGTCGATAACAAACTCCTGGGCAGTAATCATGGCGGCGTCATCCGCTGCCAAAAACAGCGCCAGCTTGGCCACATCGTGTGCCCCCAGGCGCTGCTTCAAACAAACACGCTTCATTAATTCGGCTTCTTCATCTTCCGTGAGCCATTTTTCCAATTGCTTGGGCGTTGCCACCCAGCCGGGCAATATGGCGTTAACGCGGATATTGTCTTCGCCAAAATCTGTGGCCAGAGCTTTGGTAATCCCCAATATGCCGGCCTTGGCGGTGATGTAACTGGCCAATTTGGGCGGCGCCCATTCGGTGTTGATGGAGCTGATGTTAATAATCGCCCCACCACCCTGGGCGGCCATCATCGGCTGCACGGCCTGCGCGGCAAAAAAGGCCGGGTGCAGGTTTACCGCCAGGCCCTTGTGCCAGAGCTCCTCGCTGAGGGTGCGGGTGTCGTAGCGCTGGTCGTTGGCGGCGTTGTTAATCAATACGCGGATGGCGCCCTGCGCCTGGGCAGCTTCGGCAATGGTTTGCTTGAGCGCCGCTATATCGCTGACATCGCAGTGCTTGTACCAGGGGCGGGGATGGCCTTCGCGCGCCAGGCGGTCGCACAGCGCCAGGCCATCGACATCATCCAGGTCGACAAAAGCCACGCGCGCGCCCTGGGCGGCGAAGGCCTCGACCAGTGCCGCGCCTATTCCTGTTGCACCGCCGGTAATAAACACACTCGCCTGTTCCAAGCTGGCGTAACGGGTATAGCCCTGATGGGGAGAGTAGGGAAACATGATTAGGCCTCGCTGTGGCTGGCGGTCAAAGACGTAATGGACACTCGGCAGTTACCTGTGTTCACTTCGGCTTGGCCAGCGAGACGTTAATCAGATCCATCACTTCCACCAGCAGTACTTTTACTGCGGCGGTGGCGCGCTCTTTGTCCCCGGCACAAATCGCATCGTAGATGCGCTTGTGGTCGTCATAGTTGGCGGTGAGCACCCCTTTTAACTGGTTGGTGCTGGCGATACTCACCCGCAAGGCTACCTGAATAAATTCACGCAGCTGGTAAAAAAATCGGTTGTTGCTGGCGCTGAGGATGGCGCAGTGGAATTCGATATCCGCCGCCAGCGGGTCATCCTGGCCTTCGTCGGCCTTTTTCATGCGCGCCAGGGCGTCGCCTATGGCCTTGATACGCGCCGTGTCGCTGCTATCGGCCGCCAGTGCTGCGGCTTCCGGCTCTATCGCCATGCGCAGCTGGGTGAATTCGCGCAGCAGCTCCAGGGAGGGGCGCGCGTTGAGCGTCCAGCTGAGCACATCGGCATCGAACATATTCCAGTGGGTACTGGGCATTACCCGTATCCCCTGGCGCGGACGCGAGGCGATCAGGCCTTTGGCCGTGAGCATTTTCACCGCTTCGCGGGTAACGCTGCGGCTGATATTAAATTGCTGGGATAGCTCCGCCTCGGTGGGGAAGGTTTTATCGACAGCGTATTGCCCTTGCACTATGGCGGCACCCAGTTGATGGGTGAGTTGATGCGTGAGGTTGCGTCCCGTGTCCAGCATAGTTATTAAGCCTATTTATATTATATATATGCACAATATCATTCAAGCGATTTCTGTGCCCCCAAGGGCAGCATAGCGCAGGATTGGCATGGTATCTGACCTATAAAAAAACCCGCACCCCTTGCGGGGCGCGGGTTATTTAACTAGAGGCAGAGGCTTTAGTCACGCAAAAATTGCAGCGGATTCAAGCCCCTGTAACCCAGGCTTAGCCCTTGGGGGCCAGGCTTAGTCCTTGGGATGCACCTGCTCTTCAATGGCTTCGATGTTGGCGTGGCGCACATCTTCGCCATTGACCAGGTAGATCACATATTGCGCCAGGTTGCGCGCGTGGTCGCCGATACGCTCCAGGGCGCGCAGCGACCACATGATGTTGAGTACCCGGGTGATGCTGCGCGGGTCTTCGATCATAAAGGTGACCAGCTCGCGCATGGCAGTGCTGTACTCCAGGTCGACCTGCTTGTCGGTTTGCACCACGTTGAGTGCCATTTCCATGTCCAGGCGGGCAAAGGCGTCGAGCGCGTCCTGCAGCATGCGCGATACATGGCCGCCGATATGGCGCACCTCGATATAGCCCCGCGGCGCCAAGCCATCCTTATGCATGGCAATGGCCTGGCGGGCGATTTTGGTGGCTTCGTCGCCGATGCGCTCCAGGTCGGTAATAGCTTTGGTCACCGCGATCACCAACCGCAGGTCGCTGGCGGCGGGCTGGCGGCGGGCGAGGATGCGCACGCACTCCTCGTCGATAGCCACTTCCATGCTGTTGACCTTGATGTCGGCGCGCACCACCTGCTCGGCGCGTTCAATATCCGCGTCTATCAGCGCCTGGATGGCGTCGTTCACCTGGCGCTGGGCCATGCCGCCCATTTCCGACAGGTGGGTGCGTATGGCTTCCAGCTCTATGTTGTACTGCTGGGAAATATGGTGGGTGTGGCTGGTTATATCCATGATCATGTGCGCCTCCGCATTAACCGTAACGGCCGGTGATGTAGTCTTCAGTTTGTTTTTTGCTGGGGTTGGTGAAGAGCGTGTCGGTAAGGTCATGCTCGATCAGGTCGCCCATGTACATAAACGCGGTGTAATCGGAAACCCGCGCCGCCTGTTGCATATTGTGGGTCACAATCACGATGGTGTATTTGTGTTTCAGCTCGTTGATCAGCTCTTCGATTTTCAGGGTGGAAATCGGGTCGAGGGCCGAGGCTGGCTCGTCGAGCAAAATCACTTCCGGCTCAATGGCAATAGCGCGGGCAATCACCAGGCGCTGCTGCTGGCCACCGGAAAGACCGAATGCGTTGTCGTGCAAGCGGTCTTTCACTTCATCCCAGAGCGCGGCGCCGCGCAGCGAGTTTTCCACCACTTCATCCAGCACGCGCTTGGATTTAACACCCTGCAAACGCAGGCCGTAGGCCACGTTTTCGTAAATGGATTTGGGGAATGGGTTGGGCTTTTGGAACACCATTCCCACCTGGCGGCGCAGCTCGGCCACATCCACTTTGGTGTCGTAGATGTTGGTGTCGTCGAGGATGATCTGGCCCTCGATACGGCAGGCATCCACCAAATCATTCATGCGGTTAAAGCAGCGCAACAGCGTGGATTTACCGCAGCCGGATGGGCCGATAAACGCGGTCACTTTTTTCTCGGGGATCTTCATGCTTACGCTGTTAAGCGCGCGCTTGGTGCCGTAATAAAGATCGAGGTTTTTTACTTCGAGCTTGATGGGTTGCGCCTCAAGCGAATCTACCGGTGCAGCTGGAGTCATAATCTGTGCCTGTGGTTTACCAGAATGAAATAGGGTTGCCATTAATCCGACGCGCTGCGGTATTTTTCACGCAGGTTGTTGCGGATGCGGATGGCGGTCATGTTGAGCGCAATAATCAGCAGCACCAGGGTTAAGGCGGTGGCGTATACCAGGGGGCGCGCCGCTTCCACGTTGGGGCTTTGGAAACCCACATCGTAGATATGGAAGCCCAGGTGCATGATTTT
>CAMLRI010000019.1 GCA_946482385.1 uncultured Cellvibrio sp. | reverse complement strand
AATTATTGCCGGGCTTAACTGCGCTGGAAAATGTGATGTTGCCGCTGGAATTACGCGGCGACAAAAATGCAAAAAATCTGGCAGCGGAATTTTTGGCGCGGGTGGGCTTGAGCGCGCGTTTAAACCATTACCCGCAACAACTTTCCGGCGGCGAGCAGCAGCGTGTGGCCATTGCCCGCGCCTTTGCCAGCCAGCCGCGAATTTTATTTGCCGACGAACCCACGGGCAATCTCGATAGCGCTACAGGTGCGCGCATTATCGACCTGCTGTTCGAACTCAACCAGGCGCAGGGCACTACCTTAATTCTGATCACCCACGAAGAGCGGTTGGCGGCGCGCTGCCAACGCCGTGTCGAATTGGCGGCGGGCGCGCTGCTGTCGGGGCGGGAGTAATTCATGCTGGCGATACAACTTTTGCGCCGCAATTGGCGCAGTGGTGAATTAAAACTGCTGGGCTTATCGCTGGTATTGGCGGTGGCGGTGTTGAGCGGCATTGCTATTTTTACTGATCGCCTGGAATCCACCCTGGTGATGCAAAGCAACAGCGTGCTGGGGGCCGACTATGTGGTGCGCGGCTCCCAACCGCATCCGCCGGAATGGGAAACCGCCGCAGCAGAGCAAAAAGTTAAACACACCCAGGCAGTGCTGTTTTCGTCCATGGTATTCGCCGGCGATGAAATGCATTTGGCCTCGGTAAAAGCGGTGGGCGATGGCTACCCGCTGCGCGGCCAATTTGAAATCAGCCAGGTGCCCTTTGCAGTTAAGGCCGAGGATATCCACATAGCCAGCGCAATTCCCGCCGTGGGTGAGGCCTGGGTGGATTCGCGCTTGCTGCCACTGCTGAATATTCAGCTGGGCGATAAACTCGCCGTGGGCGAGCACGAATTAACTCTTACCCAGGTATTAATCCGCGAGCCGGATAACGCCAGCCCATTCAGTATGCTGGGTGCGCGTTTGGTGATGAATATTGCTGATTTAGCCAAAACCCAAGTGGTGCAGCCGGGCAGCCGGGTGGATTACCAGTGGTTAATTGCCAGCGACAACCAAAATCGTTTGGCGGAATTTGTCGATTGGCTAAAGCCGCAATTGAGCCAGCACCAGCGCCTGCAGGATTTGGATTCCGCCCAGGGGCGGGTAGGGCGCACCCTTAAAACCGGCAAACAGTTTTTATTGCTCGCCGCAGTGATTGCCGTGTTGCTGGCCGGTGTGGCCATCGCCATTGCCGCGCGTCAATTTGCGGAGCGCCATACAGATCAGGTGGCGCTGATGAAAAGCCTGGGCGCCAGTAGTGCGCGTGTCCGCACCATTTATTTTGGTCAATTATTGGTGTTGGCTGCTGTGGCATCCCTGTTGGGTTTGGTATTGGGCGAGGGCTTGCAGCGTGTGGTGGCGGTTAGTTTGCAACAGGCCTATCAAGTGCGGTTAGTAGCGGCGGGCTTTTATCCCTATGGGTTGAGTTTTGTCAGCGGCCTGATTTGTTTAATGTGTTTTGCCCTGCCGGCCTTGTGGTTTTTGCCCGGTGTACCGCCGCTGAAAATTTTGCGCCGCGAATTGGCAGTCAATATGCCCCAGGTGTGGCTGCAAGCGCTGGTGGCGCTCTTGGCGGTAGTGCTACTGGTGGTGTTGTTTAGCCGCGATTTGCAGTTGGCGTTAAGTATTAGCGGTGCGCTCTTGGTTGTAATTGCCGCCGCTTTGGTTTCTGCCTGGCTGCTGTTAATTGCCAGTCGCCGCTGGGGCTTGCGCCTGGGTGGTTTTTGGCGCTTGGCGTTTGCCAATTTACTGCGCCGGCGCGGCCAGAGCCTGGTGCTGATTTTGGTATTTGCGGTGGCCATCATGCTGCTGTTTACCCTGACCATTGTGCGCACCTCGTTAATTAACGAATGGCGTGTGCAGGTGCCAGAGCATGCGCCCAACCATTTTTTGGTGAATATCCCGCCGCAAGAACTACCGCAAATTCAGCAGCTCCTGGTGGCCAAGCAAGTGCGCCCCGAGCCTATTTATCCCATGGTGCGCGGCCGTATCACCCATATTAACGATGTGGAAACCACCGAGGCGCAGCGCGATCTTTCCAACAGTTTGCGCCGCGAATTGAACTTAACCTGGGCCTCCCAGTTGGCGGACGACAATAAAATTCTACAGGGCGATTGGTGGGATAGCTGGCAGCGCCAGTCCGATAATCTGCCCGGTGTATCGGTGGAAATTAAAACGGCGGAAGAAATTGGTTTGCAGTTGGGCGACAAGCTGCGCTTTTCCCTAGGCGGTTTGGCGATGGAGGCGCGCATTGCCAGCTTGCGCAGCCTGGATTGGAATTCCATGCGCCCCAATTTCTTTTTTATTTTCGAACCTGGCGCGCTGGATGCTTATTCCCCAACCCATATCACCAGCATTTATTTGCCGCCAGAACAAAAATCGGTCATCAATGAATTGCTGCGCAATCACCCTACTGTTTTGGTGATTGAGCTGGACAGGATCATCAGCCAGGTGCGCGCGATTATCGACCAGGTGAGCGATGGTGTGTTGCTGGTGTTATGGCTAACCCTGGCAGGAGGCTGCCTGGTGTTATTTGCTGCGGTGATGGGCAGCATCGAAAGCCGCAAGCAGGAGGCGGGGTTGCTGCGCGCCCTGGGCAGCCCGCGCCGTTTGGTGCTGGGCAGTTTGGCGGCCGAGTTTGCCATCCTGGGGACTATTGCTGGAGCTATCGCCATTTTGGGCAGTGAGATACTCTTATTGAGCCTGCAAAAATTTGTGCTGGAAACCCCCATTCAGCCTCACTACGTTTATTGGCTGTTGTCCCCTGTGGCGGGCGGTGTGTTGGTTTGCCTGCTAGGCTATGCCGGTTGCCGTCCGGTAGTCACTACGCCACCGGCAGTGGTATTGCGCCAAGCCAATTAATTTCTGGAGTTATATGTCATCTACCCCCAAAAGCCGCGTGCTCGACAAGGGATTGTGGGGCATGAGCCGCCCCATGTTTTTTGATCAGGCGGTGATCTATACCATCCCGCTGATTGATATGTTTTTTCTTAGCCGCGTATCCGATGCGGCAGCGGCCGGTGTCGGTGCTGTGACGCCCCTGGTGTTTGTTGCCAATCAGTTTCTTACTGTAAGCGCTTTTTCCGGTGCCGCTATCGCCAGCCAGCGTATCGGTGCCAACGACTATGGGCGCGGCAATGCCACTATTGCAGCCTACACCCTTTTTGCTATTGTCCTGGCGCTTGTTGCTGCCCTGGCCGTTAACCTGGGCGGTCCCTGGGTGGCCTCGGCCATGTCGCTCACCAGCGAAATTGAAACCCATGCGCGCACTTATTTGTCCATTATCGGTTGGATGGTGGCGCTCTGGGGCCTGCGTGTGGTCTACCAAACCGTGCTGAATATTTACGGCGAACCCCAGTGGAATACCTACAGCAATTTCATTGTGTTTGTGGTGAATATTATCGGCAATGCTATTGCGGTTTATGGCCTGGGCTCTATACCGCCCACAGGGGTGGCCGGGGTCGCCATTGCCAGTGTGGTGGCTGCAGGTGCGGGTTTATTGTTTGTGATGGCCATGGTGCATTGGAAATTGCATATCCGTATTCCCATCCGCGAAGGCGCCAAAAATTTTACGGTGTTGATAACCCCGGTATTGATGATAGCGGCGCCCTCAATCCTGGAGCCTATGTCATTTCAGGCTTATATGATTGTGCTCAATTGGGTGGCGGCAGAAGTGAGCGACGTTGCGCTCACTGTCAAAATCTACGCCTACAACACCTTTTTATTTTGCTTAATGATCTCCATCGCCATGAGCATGGCCACCGAGGCCATTATTGCCCAGCGGGTAGGGCGCGGCGAATTTGAATTGGTGGATAAACAGTTAAAGCAAACCCTGCGCTACACCTTAATCGGCACCAGCTTATTGGCATTTGTGTGGTTTGTGTTTCATAAGCCGGTGTTGGCGGTATTCAGCAGCAACCCGGAAATTATTGCCATAGGTTTATGGGCATTCTTCTGGAGCTTCCTCGCCGAACCATTTCGCACTATCAATATAGTGGTGGGTGCCGCCCTGCGTTGCACCGGCGATGCCGCTTTCACTTCGCTATCGAGCATCGGCATCATCTGGCTCTTCTCTGTGCCACTGGCTTATATATTGGCACTGCCGTTAGGCTTGGGGCTCTACGGTATTTTGATTGCCGCTGTCGCCGATGAATTGGTGCGCGCACTGATCAAAATCTGGCGCTGGCGACAGGGCAAGTGGGTGTTTAAAGGTGTAAGTGCGCGCGAGCAGGCAGAGTCAAATCCTGTTAAGTCCTTATAGCGCGGCGACCCACCAGAAACTGTTCAGTGCTATCAATGGCGCGCCCAGGGTTAGTATCCGGGGTATCCACAGGTTCTGCTGTTTTGATTGGCGCCATGACTGTGCCACAAAGAACAGAATTGCCACTAAAACCGGATAAATGTAGCGAAAGTCGGTGTTGCAGGACAAAGGCACTTTAATACGGTAAGCAAGCAACAGGATGAAAGGAAAGATTAATGCCATCACCCAGGGGGCTTGCCGGTATAGCGATCGTTTAATGCTGCTAATTGGCGTGATGGGCTGCTTTTGCAGGTAAAAAATGATTGCCCCGCTTAGCATTGCCAAGAGTAATAGGCCGTTGATGACGCCCCAGGTTTGCAGCGTTTTTCCCGTAAAGAAAAACTCGGACGATAAGGCTGAGCGCCACACAAAATTCCAAAAATATTGCCGCCCGTAGTCGTCGTCCCAGGTGCTGATAAAGGGTTTTTCGATAAAGGTGGCCGAATCGAAAATCAGGTAATTGGCAAGGGTGTTTTCAACCTTCAAGCGGGGATTAATCATTTCACTCACATTGGACAGCAGCCAATCCTTTGAGGTGCCATCCAAATAATGTTTGATATTGTCGGCAAAATTTAAAGCCAGTGCGGCTATAAAAAATCCCCCCGCCAGGGCGGCGTCTCTCAGTATTGCAGGTTGGTTGGTTTGCCGCAGGTGAGGTTTGCGCACCAGCCCATAAAGGTGGAGCAACATTAATATTCCCAGGATGCCTGCGACCGCCAGCCCGTTGGATTTGGTCATCAGCGAAGCTGCCATCCACAGGCTGGCCCACAACAGCCACTTGGATTGGCGAGATCCCCACCAGCGCAAAATGTAGTAAAACGACAGGCTGTAAAAAGCATAGAGGGGTAAGTCATTGCCGATACGGATGGAGTGAATTATCCCCGACGGCCATAGGGCCAGGCTTAAACTCACCAGCAGTAGCAATGTTTGATGCTGTTTAAAAGCTTGACGCAAGCAGGCGAGGCCGCTGACCAGGAAGCAAGTCCAAAAGAACAGCGCTACAAGCTGACCCCAAAGCTCGCCGTGTAAGTTGCTGTCAACTCCGGCGGCGACTTTCACCAGGGCGGCGGTCAAGTAGTAAAGCGGAGGTTGGTGGTATTCCCAGCCATCACCGGGTAGGGGTAGCGCTCGGTGTTCAATCAGATATTCGATGTAGTCTTTATGCCCACCTCCCTCAAATACATCGAAAGTGCGGGTTCTTTCGTCGGTAACTGCAAGATAACTGACACAGCAAAGTATGCCCAAAATAGCAATTATATTTTGGGCTGGTGTAATGGGAAGGTGGCGGCGCAGCACCGCAATAATCGCCACCAAAAGCAAAAATATACTGAGTTGTTTATCAATGCGAACGCGTTCTGCCGACTCTATGTTAAAACCTGCAGGGTTGCTCGAGTTGTGTAACGATGCCTCCAGGATGTTTGCGCGCCCGGGCATGAGGTGCGGCAGGCTAATAACAAAGCCTGCACTATAGTTGCGGCGCTGTTCACGGCTAATCCCCGCCAGGGAAATATTGTGCCCGTTGATGCTTAGTGCATGGATTTCATCGTCGGGATAGATGCGTACTTGCTGCTCGCCCTGTTCAATACCGGTCAGGGTAACCTTCACCCGGTAGTTGCCAATGTGATCGGTAGATAGGGGTAATTTCACTGGCTTGAAGGCGTGATTTGCAAAAGCTGCCTGGGTTGATTCAATACGGATTCCTCCCCAGGTTGAAACCCAAGCCAACACCAGTAAGCAAACAACCAATAGGCCCGTAGTAATAAGGTAATTTTTTATGTTTTTCATGACGATCCTTAAAGCGAATGTCTGTAGTGATTTCCCTTTAAGGATGCCAGCCTGTTTGTAGGTCTTAAAATGAAATGCTTTGCTGGCATCCTTTCTTGCGGGGATGGATTAGTGGTTGACATTGCCGGGTTTGTGTTGCTTCTTGGTTTGACCATTCACAGCGCGTAATTGCTTGCCTAGCGCTTGACGATTTCACTGATGTGATATTTGGGGCGGCGTTTTACCTCTTCGTAAATTTTGGAAAGGTACTCGCCAATAATTCCCAAACACAGTAATTGCACGCTGCCAATAAACAGCAAGGGTAAAAGCACAGAGGCCCAACCAGGAACAGCGTTGTCGGTCATAAAGCGAATGGCGAGTACCCACACGATCAAAGCGAAAGAGGCAAAGCCCGACAGCAGGCCCAGCAGGGTAATCATGCGCAGTGGTGCGGTAGAAAATGCGGTAATACCTTTCCAGGCGAAGGAAAGCATTTTTTTCAGTGGATATTTGCTTTCACCGGCTTCGCGGGCTTGACGCTCATATTCCACAACCGATGATGGGTAGCCAACTTCGCGTACTACACCGCGTAAAAACAGGTTGGATTCGTCGTATTCTTTTAACGCATCCAAGGCGCGGCGCGACATCAAGCGGAAGTCGGCGTGGTTAAACACCAGGTCGACGCCCATTTTTTTCATCAGGTGGTAATAGCCTTCGGCAGTGAATCGTTTAAAAAACGTATCTGTATCCCGCGCGGATCTTACGCCGTAAACCACATCGCTCCCTTTGAGGTATTCATCCACCATGCGTTCAATATTTTGCGGGTCATCCTGCAAGTCGGCATCGATGCTCACCACCATGTCTTCAGTGGTGGTGCAGAGGCCGGCATAGAGCGCATTTTGATGGCCCTTATTGCGCGATAGTTTGATCGCCACTATGGCAGGGTTTTGCTCTGCTGCCTGAGCCAGCAGTTGCCAGGTTTTGTCTTTGCTGCCGTCATCTACCAAATAAATTTTGGAGTCGCTGCTGATTTTCTGTTTGGCCACCATGGCATCGCGCAATTGCAGCATGACTGCCAGGGTTTTCGGCAGCATTTCTTCTTCGTTGTAACAGGGGATAACAACAGCGAGTGAGGGGATGTGAGTTGTCATTTGGATGGGGTCCTGTAGATCCAGAATTTATGCACCATAAAGTTGACGATCAGGGTGATGCCCGTTGCCAGGCACTGTGCCACCAAATAAGGCTTCACCCAGGGGAAATGGAGATACTCGGTAAAAATATGTAAGAACAGGGAGAACAATAGCGTATTGACCGCTAGGCCTATGGCGACAGCCAGCGCGAATTTGGGCAGGGTTTGCCAATGGCTGGCGCTGCTCTTGAAAGTGTAATGGTAATTTGCCCAATAATTAAACAGTGAAGATAGGGCATAGCCCAAGGCCGAGGCGACCACTTCGGTGGTTAGTCTCGTTTCAATAAATAGGGCGAGTAATAGGAATTGGAGGAGGGTGGATATTCCGCCAATGCCTGCAAAGAGGGCAAAGCGCTTCATCGTTATATAGTCGCTGTTATTTATGCTGTTCTAGTTGTGGCGGGCACACTAGCACATTTTTATAACGAAAAAGAGTGTTTTGCGGTGGGGATATGAGGGTGCGATACAGGGGTAGTTAGGCTGCAACTACCCCAAAGCCAAGTGTATCAGGCCCAGCGCAAGGCTGCGCCAGTGCGCTCTATATAAATGTATTCGGTTTTGTTGGTGATGGGGTGACATGCGTGGCGGAAGTGGTGGTGATCCAGGGTGGAACCCATATATTCCCAGCAAGCACCTTCATGTACACACAGGTGATCGCCACCATTGAGCTTGTAGCTGCTCAGTTGGTCCCACATTTTTTGCCATTCGTGGTGGTTGATGTCCAGGTATTCCATAGTTGATAGCCTGTGATTGCCTGTTAATTGTTCAGTGAGTCTGGATTATTAATTAATAATGTCAAGAAAATCTAATAACCTAATGATTACATTTGGTTTTTTATGTTTTCAAATGTGAGAAAAATCGCTTTTTTGGCTCTGTGCTGATTCTGTATGGCGCCTAATTTATCATTTGTTGGGAAAAAATGTAACAAAAAATCCTATTCGTTACATTTTTGTAACAAATAGCGATGCCTGTTTGGTGTCTCTCTTAAGTAAAGGTTTCCTTTAGTGTAAGGTTGCGCTGTCAGTGTTCATAAAACGGAGTGGGTATGAATATCAGTCAGGCCGCGGCCGCCAGTGGTTTACCGGTCAAAACCCTGCGCTATTACGAGCAGCAGGGGTTGGTGGTGCCGGAGCGCCAGCCGGGAAATAGCTATCGCGCCTACACCTCGGGGCAGGTTGAGCGATTGCGTATGTTGCAGCGTGCCCGTGCCGCCGGGTTGAGCCTGGCGGAGTGTCGGCGCCTGTTGGATTTGCTATCGGGAACTGGCGAACAACTGCGGGAGGCATTGCCCTGGCTGGTACAGTGGCAGGAGCAAATCGACCAACAGCTGTTGGCGTTGACGGGTTTGCAACAAAACCTGTCGACGATGGTGCAGCAGGCGCGTGCGTTGCAATCGCCACAGCGGATGCCATTTATGCTGTTGGGCGAGGCCTGAGCAGGTGGGTTTCACCGCTGAAACCCGTTAGAATGCGCGACTTTCCGTTTTAACCCTTGTGGAGAATCTATGAGCATCAAGTCCGATAAGTGGATGCGCCGTATGGTGGAACAGCATGGCATGATCGAACCCTATGAGCCGGGGCAGGTGCGCTATGATGCGGCCGGCCATAAAATTGTTTCCTATGGCACCTCCAGTTATGGCTACGATGTGCGCTGTGCGGATGAGTTCAAGATTTTTACCAATGTGCACTCCACGGTGGTTGATCCGAAAAACTTTGATGAAAAAAGTTTTGTCGATATTAAAAGTGATGTCTGCATTATTCCCCCCAATTCTTTTGCCCTGGCGCGCACCGTGGAGTACTTCCGGATTCCGCGCAGTATTTTGACCGTGTGCCTGGGTAAATCCACTTATGCGCGCTGCGGCATTATTGTGAATGTGACACCGCTGGAGCCCGAGTGGGAAGGTCATGTAACTTTGGAGTTTTCCAACACCACACCATTGCCCGCCAAGATTTACGCCAATGAAGGCGTAGCGCAGATGCTGTTTTTTGAATCCGATGAAATTTGCGAAACCTCCTATCGCGACCGCGGCGGCAAGTACCAGGGCCAGCGCGGTGTGACCTTGCCGCGGACTTGATCCGGTATGGGCGACATACTTCCTTTTCGCAAACCAACACCTTTTGAAAAACATAAAGGCAAAACCCTGTGTCGCAGCGGGTTCCATAAATGGGAAGTATTGAAGGATAAGCAGTTCGATGTGAAACAGGGCAAGCTAGTGACGGCTTACCAATGTGTGCGCTGCGGCGAGCGCAAGGTTGAAGCAAAATAACCATGTGTTTTGCAATAAAAAAGGCTCCGCGAAGGAGCCTTTTTTATTGCGCCGGTTTTTACACCGGGTGCATTTTTAGTGGTGGTGATGGCCACCGGCACCATGGGCGTGGCCGTGGTTGAGTTCTTCTTCCGTAGCGGCGCGCACTTCGGTAATTTCTACGTCAAAGTTCAGGTCTACACCCGCCAGTGGGTGGTTGCCGTCGATGGTGACTTGGTCGCCTTCAACTTTGGTAACAGTTACGACTTGCAAACCGTGTTCGGTTTCGGCGTGGAACTCCATGCCCACTTCAATTTTGTCGATGCCGCTGAACATGCTGGAGGGCAGTTCTTGCACCAGGTCGTCGCTGCGCAGGCCGTAGGCATCAGCAGCATTAACGGCTACGGTCAGCTTGTCGCCCACTTGTTTGCCCAGCAGGGCAGCTTCCAGGCCGGGGATAATGTTGCTGGCGCCGTGCAGGTAGGACAGTGGCTCCTGGCCTTCGGACGAGTCCAGCACCTTGCCGGTGTTGTCGGTTAGTGTGTAGTGAAAGCTGGCTACGCAATCATCGGAAATGTTCATATAAAACCTTTTGTGTGACGGTTGGATGTAAAGCATCCCGAGAGATGCGCGTTAAAAAAACAGGTTAAAAACGGGTTATGGCTTTGCCGTTCAGGCTCGCTTTAGTGATATAGATGGTATAGGAATCGCCTTTTTCAATTTGCTCCAGGCGCACCAGCATGTGATTCCAGTCTTTGGCCAGCCAGGCGTAGGTGGTGCGCTTATCGTTTTCGCGGCTGCGTTTCACTTTGATGGTGCTGACTTTGCCCAGCGGGGTATCCAGCACTTCTTCGGCAATTTTTTCAAACTTAAATTCTTTCAGATGGCCGCCGTCGGCAATTTTATAGGTGAAGCTGTTTTTGCCACTGTGAATAAAATCTTGCTGCAGTTGCAGTTGGTAGCTGAGTTTATCCTGCACTTTATCGACCACTGCCATTTGCCAGTGGGATTTTTGCACATGGTTGGTGACATTTTTTTTACTCCAATCAAAACGCAGGTCGGCATCGCGATCTTTGCCCAGGCCGCGGCGTTTATACACATAGTGTTGTGGCACTACGGTGTTGCGCGCATCATCCCAGCGCACCCGGGTGGTTTCGGTGATGCTGCCGAGCATGGAGTCAAATTTAAACAGTAGTTGGTATTCGTTGTTGGGTAGTTGGGTCAGGCGGTTGGTGACGGTGATGTTGAAGCCATAGAGTTTGGCTTTGTATTGGTTGTCGAACACTTGGGGTGCTGATGCGCTGGCCCAGTGGCTGGCAAACAATAAGGCAACAGAAAACCAGAAGCGGAGAGAAAACATAAAACATCCTTTGGGCGATAGTGGGGGCTGAGCCCACTGCTTAGGGCTCGTTGGCCTCTATTTGAAAACCTGATGCAGGCAAAAGTTCACCATCGAGCAGTGCCTTGCCGTTGTGCATGCTGAGCCGCCCCTGGGCAAACCACTTTACGGCGAGCGGATAAATGACATGCTCCTGGCGCTGCACGCGCTTGGCCAGCAGGCCTGCATCATCGCCGGGGAGTATGGGCACTCGCGCCTGAATACAGGCTGGCCCGCCATCCAGTTCAGCGGTGACAAAATGTACCGTGACACCATGGTGGCTTTCGCCGGCGGCGAGGGCGCGCTCGTGGGTGTGCAGGCCTTGGAATTTGGGCAGCAGGGAGGGGTGGATGTTCAGCATCCGCCCCAGGTAGTGGCAGGTAAATTCAGGCGTGAGTATGCGCATAAAGCCGGCCAGTACGACCAGGTCCGGGTTGTAGGCATCGATGCTGGCTTGCAGGGCTTGGTCGAAGGTTTCGCGGCTGCTGTAGGCTTTGTGGTCTATTACCAGGGTGGGGATACCCGCTTTGGCAGCGCGGGCCAGGCCCTGTACCTCGGGACGGTTGCTGATTACGGCGGCTATCTCGATAGGAAGGTCACCACTGGCTTTGCCATCAATCAGCGCTTGCAGGTTGCTGCCACTGCCGGAGATCAGCACCACCAGGCGTGCGCGCCTGGTGGTGGATGTGTTTAGCTCTGCCATGAATTACAGACCTTGCAGTTCAACCTGGTGCTCATCGCCACTGGCTTTGGCGATATAACCAATTTCAAAGGCGTTTTCGCCCAGGCTTTTGAGCAGTGCCAGGGCTTGGTC
>CAMLRI010000018.1 GCA_946482385.1 uncultured Cellvibrio sp. | reverse complement strand
GACCGCATAGGGCCCGCCACTACTGACGCCGCCCGCCGCGATATTGCGGCGCGCCTCGGCCTGCGCGACGAAGGCATGGTGGTGTGCGAACCTTTCACCCAGTGGGTGGTGGAAGATAAATTTGCCGATGGCCGCCCGCAGTGGGAAAAAGTCGGCGTGCTTATGGTGAAAGACGTGCGCGTGTTTGAAAAAATCAAACTGCGCTTACTCAACGGCGCCCACTCCACCATGGCCTACACAGGTTATTTGTCGGGCTTCCAATACATCAGCGAAGTTATGGAGCAACCGGCGTTTGTCAATTTGGTGAAAACCTATATGGCGCGCGAAGCGGGCGAAACCGTAACTGCACCAGCGGGTTTTGATATTGAGGCTTACAAGCAGGAATTGCGCGATCGCTTTTCCAACAAGGCGCTTAAGCACCGCACCTGGCAAATTGCGATGGACGGTTCGCAAAAGTTGCCCCAGCGTTTGCTGGAAACGCTGCGCGAACAATTGGCAGGCAATGGCCATATCGATATTTTGTGTTTGGGCGTAGCCGCCTGGATTCGCTATGTGTCGGGTGTGGATGAGCAGGGCAATGCCATTGAAGTCTCCGACCCCTTGGCGCAAGAACTGCGCGCCGCCTGCGATGCCAACCAGGGCAATCCCGAAGCCATGGTAAAAGCCGTAGTGGCCATCCAAAAAGTATTTGGCAGCGATTTGATTAACGAAACGCGTTTTATTGCCACCACCAGCCAATGGCTGGAGCGCTTTTACGCGAAGGGTGTATTGGCAACGGTTAAAGAGGCTTTTGCTGATTAACCGCTCCGGCTTAAAGCCCGCACCAGATTTTGCAGTGCCATTAGCCCGTTTGACGTTAGGGCATTTGTTTTGAAAACGCATGAATACATCCCTGTAGCTCCTTCAAGTCGTCCCTGACTTGAAGGTTTCAAAACAAACGCCCTAACGCCAAACTCACATCATCTCATCATTGGGTTATTGTTATCGGGAGAAAACCATGGCCTCGCACACTATTCGCAACGCGTTACGCGTAGCTATTCGCTGCGCGGTTCTATTGGCATTATGCCTACTGGCAGTAGCTTGCCTTTATCAACCAGCACAAGACTACGACGCCCGCGTTGATAAAACCGATCAAGCGGCGTTTCACAGCATTAAAGCCGCGCTGGACGCCGCACCGCTCCACGCCAGCCAGGCCTATCGCATTTATATTGCGCCGGGCGATTACTACGAAAAGCTCAATATCGACAAACCCAATATTCATTTAATCGGCGCCGGCCGCCACAAAACCCGCCTCTATTACGATGCCTACGCAGGCCAATTTTATGCCCCGGAAAAAGCCTGGGGCACTGCCGGTTCTGCCACACTCACGGTGCGCGCTCCCGGTGTGCAGTTACAGCAACTCACCCTGGAAAACTCGTTTGATTTTTTGCGCAACGATGCCCTCGACCCCACCGCCACCGAGCGGGTGGGCAACACCCAGGCAGTAGCGCTGCTATTGGATGCCGGCAGCGATAAATTTATTGCCCGCGATGTGCAACTGCTCGGCTACCAGGACACGCTTTATGTCAACAGCGGCCGCAGCTGGTTTGACCGCAGCCTGATTGCCGGCAATGTCGATTATATTTTTGGCAAGGGCAACGCGCTGTTTACCGATTCGGAAATAAAAACCCTGGAGCGCGGCCGCGCCAATTTACCCCACGGTTATGTGACAGCACCCTCCACCCAAATCGCCGATTTTTATGGCCTCACGTTTATCAACTGCAAGCTCACCCGCGCCGCCGGCGTGCCAGATAACTCAGTACCCCTGAGCCGCCCCTGGCACCCCACCACCCAATTTGCCGATGGCCGCTACGCCGACCCCAATGCCATTGGCAAAAGTATTTTTATTAATACCTGGATGGACGCGCATATCACCCGCGATGGCTGGTACTCCATGGGCGGCACCGCCAAAGACGGCAGCAAAATGCAATTTATGCCGGAAGACGCGCGCTTTTTTGAATACCGCAGCAGCGGCCCAGGCGCAGCCATTAACAGCAAGCGCCGCCAATTGAGCGACAGCGAAGCCCAAGCCTATAACCGCGCGCAAATTTTTGGCGATTGGCAGCCGGAATAATCGCCGCGTTTCAATACCATGTTTGCTTTTCAATAAATAAACAGGCGCAACCAGCTGAGGGTTTCGCCTGTTTTCTGCGCTGTTTTTCTGCTCCATTTTTTCTATCCCATTTCGACTGTCCCATTTTCGCAACAGCCATTCCCGCACGCTTCCCGATAGCAATACAAATAACCGCACAGCGGCCCGCAGCCTTGTTCGCACTATTTCCCTAACGCTTTGATTTAATTAGTTAATTCATATTTGGCCTGATTACTGCTCTATAGCAGGCAACCATTATTCAATCTCGGGCCAAATTAACGTGGATATTCTTCGCACTCCCACCAGTAAACGCCTTAAACCCTGGTGGGCTTTGGCAGCCCTCCTGCTCTGTGGGCTCATCGCCATCAGCCTCTACAGCTTTTCCGCCAGCTCCGGCTACAAGGTTGCGCGCAACAGCTTGCGCCTGGCCAGCGTCAACCAGGGCAAACTGGATATTATTGTGCGCGCCCCCGGTAGCCTGGTGCCCAAGCAGGTGCGCTGGCTGGCGACAGGCACCCAAGGCAGGGTGGAGCAGGTGTTGGTAAAACCCGGCACTCAGGTAAAAGCCGGTGAACTGATTGCCGAAATGAGCAATATTGAACTGGAGCAAATTTACGAAGAATTGCAGTGGGATCAGGAAGCCATGCAAGCGCAACAGCGCGCCGACATGAAAAATTTGGAGGCGGCATTGCTCAACCAGCAAACCCTGGAGCTAGAAGCCAAAAGTCTATTCCAAAGTGCCGAGCTAACCCTGAACGCACAGATTTATTTGCGCGAGCGCCACCCAGGCTCGGTTTCTAAAATTGAATTCGAAACCAGCCAGATGCTTACCGCACAGCGCAAGGAACGCTGGCATATTGAACAGAGCCGCAGCAAAAGCCTGCAGGAAAACATTAACGCCCAAATTGCCGCGCAACAGGCGCAGAGTAATAAACTGGCAAAACAAATAGAGCGCGCCCAACAGCAAGTCGCCCAACTGCAAGTGCGCGCCACTATGGATAGCGTGGTGCAGGAGGTGGCCATTGAACCTGGACAACAACTCAGCCTGGGCCACAATATCGCCAAACTGGTACAGCAGGATCAACTGCTGGCGCGCCTGCAGGTTCCGGAAATTCAAGTGCAACAGGTAGCACTGGGCCAAAGCGTGAGTATTGATACCCGCAACAACCGCGTGGCCGGTAGCGTTACCCGCATAGCCCCTTCTGTTGTTAATGGCACGGTGGAAGTTGATGTGGAATTTAATGAGCCGCTACCCGCCGATGCGCGCCCGGAGCTGAGTATCGATGGCGAAATTATGGTGGCGGCATTAAGCGATATCCTATATGTGGATCGCCCGGCCTACTCGCAAAATTTTCGCACCATGCGCGTTTTCAAATTATCGTCAGACGGCCGTTACGCAGAAAAAATACCCGTTGAATTTGGCCGCGGCTCCGCCAGCAAAATTGAAATTGTGCAGGGCCTGCAAGCCCACGACCAGATTATTGTTTCCGACCCATCGGAGCTGGACAGCCACGACCGGCTGCAGCTCACCCAATAACATTTACCCTTTCACCCAATAACATTTACCTTTAGCGCCTTACCCATTAACTGAGTAACAGGGAGCCATTGTCATGAAGAAAACACTGATCCAGATGGAATCGATCAAAAAAATATTTTTAACCGATGACATGGAAACCCATGCCCTCAGTAATATTCATTTAACCATTAATCAGGGCGAATATGTTTCTATTACCGGCCCCTCCGGCTGCGGTAAATCCACCCTGCTATCAGTAATGGGATTGTTGGATAACCCATCGGCAGGAAATTATCACCTGGCCAACCAGCGCGTCAGCGATCTGGATAGCAAGGCGCGCAGCCAGATTCGCAACCGCCAGATAGGTTTTATTTTCCAATCCTTCAATTTGATCAGCGACATGACCGTGAGTGAGAACGTTGAATTGCCGCTCACCTACCGCGCCGATTTGAATCGGCAAGAGCGCAGCGCACTGGTGCAAAAGGCCTTGCAACAAGTGGGCATGCAACATCGCACCAACCACTACCCGGCGCAGCTATCGGGCGGCCAGCAACAGCGTGTCGCCATTGCCAGGGCCATCGCCGGCAAACCCTCCCTGTTATTGGCGGACGAGCCCACCGGCAACCTGGATTCCAAACATGCCGCCGATGTGATGGCACTGCTAGACAACCTGCACGCCAACGGCGCCACTATTTGTATAGTCACCCACGACCCGCGCTCCGCCAGCCGCGCCCACCGCATAGTGCAAATGATGGATGGCCAGATTGTGAGTGACATTGCCAGCGATACTCCAGCGCCTGCGGCTGCCACATCGCACTTGCAAAGCATAGGTGCCCTATGAACCTGTGGCTGGATATTAAATACGCTTGGCGCCTGCTATTAAAAACACCAGGTTTTACCGCACTCACCATAGGGGTAATGACCATTGGCCTGGGCGTTTCTATTTTCATGCTATCCATTGTCAACACCCTGGTGTTTAACCCGCTGGACTTTAAGGACGGCGAACGGCTGATGTTTATTAACCGGCTGGTGGACAACCGGGTGCAGCAAACCATTTTGCACGACTATCAAAAAATAAAAGATGAAAGCCAAAGTTTTGAGTTGGTTGTCGCCTTTGGCTCAGAAACAGCTGTTTTATCCGATGGTGTAAAATCGATTCGCTACCAGGGTATATTTGCCGGCGCCGGTTTTTTTGAATATACCGCGGTGGCCCCGCTCCTGGGGCGCACCTTTACCGACGCCGACCAACTGGCCGGCAATCCGGAAGTGGCGGTGATTGGTTACGACCTGTGGCAAAACTATTTTGCGGGCGACCCGGATATTATTGGCAAAAGTGTAGAGATCAATCGCAAACCGGTAGAAATACTGGGCGTTATGCCCAAAGGCTATGTATTCCCTTTTAGCAACCAACTGTGGTTGCCACTGCGCAAAAATGCCAGCAACTTCCTGCTCAAAGACTCCCCCCTGGTGCGCATTTTGGCAAAAGCCAAAACAGGCGTTTCCGCAGCAGAGGCGGAACTGGAATTAAAGACGATTTTTGCCAACAGCCAGGATTTACGTATTAACCCGCAGCAAAACCTCAGCGTGCGCACCGACTTATATAAACGCGAGCTGCTGCGCAATGTAGTTAGTATTTTTTATTTAATGTTAAGCGCCGGCTTGTTTGTGCTGCTGTTGAGCTGCATCAACGTGGGCAACCTGCTGCTGGCCAGGGCTAATATGCGCACCAAGGAAATCGCCATTCGCGTTGCCCTGGGCGCACCGCGCGCGCGTCTCATCAGCCAAATACTGTGGGAAAGCCTGTTTATTTGCGGCATAGGCGGGTTGCTCGCCATTTTATTGGCTGGCTGGGGGCTGGATGCCACCACCCGTTTTTTTGTTAACCGCAGCACCGACGGCCTGCCATTTTTTGCGGTTATGTCGCTTAAGCTCGAGGATGTTGCCAATGCCCTGGCGATTATTTTACTCACCGCCCTGGCTACCGGCCTGGTGCCTGCCTGGCGGGCTACCAGTGGCGACTTTAATGCAGTATTAAAAGATTCCGCCAAAACGGCCATGGGTAAAACCGCTGGCTGGCTCAGTAAAATTCTGGTGATGGTTGAGATAAGCTTATCCTGCACCCTGATGATTGTAGCGGGCATTATTTCTATTTTAATTTACCAGGCCGTTAGCGATGGCTATGGCATAGATATAGAAAATTATTTGGTAGCGCGGGTTAACCCACCGCCCCAGGTTTATCCCGAAGGGCCGGCGCAGACGGGCTACTATGATCGGGTGCTTATGGAATCGCGCAAAATTTCCGGCGTTGTTGATGTCACACTCATGTCCCATGCGCCAACAGAGTTTTTACCCGTCAACAATTTTCAACCCGAGGGCCAGGAGTTCCCCAACTTTGTGTTTCCCCGTGCACATTTGGTACACATGTATCCCAACGCGTTTGCGACCCTGGCCATTCCCCTGCGCGAAGGTCGCTTTTTCGATCACCGCGACACGCAAAACTCACCCTCGGTGGCGGTTATTTCCGATACCTTTGCCCAACAATTGTGGCCGGGGGAATCGGCGCTGGGCAAACGCCTGCGCCGCGTAAGCAGCAACCCGTCCGCACCAGACCCCTGGATGACGGTGGTTGGCGTAGTGCCGCAATTGCTGCAAGGCAGCGTGTTTGGCGCTGAGCAATCGCCCATACTCTATGTGCCCTTTGCCCAAATGCCGCGCGACGCCATGGCAATTTTATTAAAAACCCGCAGCGACCCCAACCATTTTCAGGAGCCCCTGGCCAAGGTGCTCAACCAGATAGACCCCAATATTCCCATGTACCGTTTTGCGGCCCTAACCGCACAGGCAGAAAATAACCGCATGCTGCTGGAATTTGTTAAGCGCATTTTTTTATTGTTTGCTATTTGCGCGCTGGTGATGGCAGTAACGGGCATTTACGGGGTAATGGCCAACCATATTGAACAGCGCACCCAAGAGCTGGGTATTCGCCGTGCCCTCGGCTCACCCGATGCAAAAATTTTGCAACTTTTTGTGCGCCAAAGCGGCGTGCAATTGGCTGTAGGTTTTGGCCTCGGCATACCTCTGGCCTATATGATGAGCCAAAAATTTATCAACACCATTGGTGCAGCAAACCAAACCTATCTGTTAGCCTATGGCTTGGTGCCAAGCATCATAGTATTGGCAGTGTTAGCGGCCACACTGCTGCCGCTCAGACGCGTGCTGCATATGGAGCCGTCACAAGCCTTGCGCTACGAATAGCAACAGGCTGTTTAATGAATATGTATTCCATCCGGGTATCGCTATGGCCAATCTGTTAATTGTTGATGATGATCCCGCCATTGGTGCTGCCTTGAAACTGTTGTTAAAACAGGATGGCCATCAGGTAACCTTGGCCCAGAGCCCGAGCGCAGCCCTGGCCGCACTGCGACAAACAGCGCTGGATCTGGTGCTGCTGGATATGAACTTCAGCCACGACACCACCTCGGGCAACGAAGGCCTGGATTTAATCAAGCAATGCCAATTCATCAATCCCGATTTACCCCTGGTGGTGATGACCGGCTGGGCCTCTATTGAGTTGGCGGTAAAATCCCTGCAACAGGGCGCCAGCGATTTTATTGAAAAACCCTGGGATAACGAGCGCTTGCGCCAGATAGTGCGCACCCAGGCCGGCATAATGGCGCAAAAGCGTGTACAGGCAGAATTGCTCACCGAAAATAAATTGCTGAGCGAACAACTGGCTGCACATCAATGCCGCACACCCATCGCCATATCCCCGGCCATGCAAGCTACCCTGGCCACCCTGGAGCGCGTGGCCTGCAGCGATTTGAATATTTATTTATCCGGTGAAAATGGCACAGGCAAAACCCTGCTGGCCCACTACATACATCAGTTGTCGCCGCGCCGCGACGAGCGCCTGGTTGCCATGAACATGGGAGCCATTGCCGAAACCCTGTTCGAAAGCGAAATGTTTGGCCACGTAAAGGGCGCCTTTACCGATGCGCGGGAAACCCGCATTGGCCGCTTTGAGTTGGCCCACAAGGGCACACTGTTTCTCGATGAAATTGGCAATATTCCGCTCAGCCAGCAAGCGAAGTTGTTGCGCGTTTTGGAGACACAGCAATTTGAGCGATTGGGTTCATCCACAACCATCAACACCGATGTGCGCCTGATCTGCGCCAGCAATGCCGATTTGCCCGCGATGGTGGCGGAGGGCGGCTTTCGCCAGGACTTGCTGTATCGCATTAACACTGTGGAAATTCGTGTGCCCGCCCTACGCGAAAGGCGCGAAGATATAGATGCGCTATGCAATCAACTTTTAGCCGCCGCTTGCCTGAAGCACAGGCGCCCACCGCCGGAATTAACCGCCGCCGCACGCCACAGGCTCAACCACTACGCCTGGCCAGGCAATGTGCGCGAATTACAGCATGTATTGGAGCGCAGCTTGATTCTTTGTGAAGATGGCAAAATTGACGAGCCACTCCTGCTGTTGGATGCAGCCCAGGATAACCTGCAGAACCAGGATCCAGGCTATGCCGCCTTTTGCGCCGGCACTCTGGAGGAAATTGAAAAAAATATTATCGAGATGCGCATTGCCCAACAAGCTGGCAACATGTCCAAAGCGGCCAGCTCCCTGGGGTTAAGCCGCAGTGCCTTTTATCGCCGCCTGGAAAAATTACAGATCCGATGAAAAAGCGCTCGCTGGAATTTATACAAACCCGCGCATTATTGCTCGCCTGCCTACCCCTATCGCTGTTTGCCGTTTGGCTGTGTATAGCGCTGGAATTTTCGCCCTATTTTATTGCCCTGGTGTGCCTGCTGCAGTTTGGTGTTATCGCCTATGGGGTTTACATCATTAACCACGAATTGGCTTACCGCCTGCGCAGCCTGGCCACGGTAGTCGATGCCATGTTGCAGGGCGACTTTTCCCTCAAGGCTAGGCAGGAGCTCACCAGCTCCGGCTTAAGCAGCCTGGTCGCCAGTATCAACACCCTTTCCAACGAACTCTCCAGCCACAAACTGGCCAACGCCGAAAAGCGTGCACTGCTGGAAAAAATTATTGGCCAGATTGATATAGGGGTCATCACCGCCGACAGCAGCGGCCAGATTGCCGCAATCAATCCGGCAGCGCTGCTTATGCTTAACCTGGAAGCGCCACAGCAGCTTACCAACCTCGCCCAATTGCCCCTGGCCCTGCCCGGGCAAAGCCCGGCTAAAGCACTGGTCGAATTGAAGCTGGGCAGCCAGGTTAAAAAACTCTATGTCCAGGTCGATCAATTTCGCGAGTTTGGCAGCCAACAGCAGCTGATCTTGTTGACCGATATGAATCACTTGTTGCGTCAGGAGGAATTGAAATCCTGGGAGGGCTTGGTGCGGGTGATTAGCCATGAAATTAACAATTCCCTTGCGCCCATCGCCTCTTTAAGCCAATCCCTCAGCGATCTTATCCAGAGCGACAAACGCGACCCGGAGACCAGCGCCGATATGCTCAGCAGCGCCCAAATTATTTATGATCGCGCACAATCGCTGATCGATTTTATGGCGCGCTACCGCAGCTTATCGCTGGTTAAAAAACCCCAGCGGGAAATGATTTCCATGGCGGCCTTGATACACCCTTTGCTACCGCTGTTTGCACCCCAACCCATCCACCTGGAGGGTGACACCAGTATTTGCTGTGCACTGGATAGCGCGCAAATCAAACAAGTGCTGATCAACCTGATCAAAAACGCCATTGAGGCCATGCAACACCCGGAGGCGGGCGAGCCACAGGCCGACATCATTCTCCGGATCTCCCGCCTCGAGTTTCAGCCACAGCCCATACTGCGCCTGGATATTGTGGATAGCGGCTGTGGTATCCGCCAAAACCAGAATTTGTTTATTCCCTTCTACACCACCAAAACCCAGGGCTCAGGCATTGGCCTGGCACTGAGCCGGCAAATTATTGAGCTACACCAGGGCAGCCTGCAGTTATTTAACCGCGACGAAACCCGGGGTTGTTGTGCGCGCATTGAACTGCCGATGATGCCGGCAAGCTAATGGCCATAATCAAAAGCTGCCATTTTATTTTTTATTAGAACCAAACGATTTTTTATTGCGCAATTGCTAAACAATGGTGCGGGTTATTTTTTTATTCCCGGCCAGCGTCACAAAAATGTCACAAGCCACACCTAGATTGGCAAGCCTCTGCGTTTTCCAGTCTGCTGCTTATGAACATTTCCTCCCGCTTGATGCTCGGCGCCATGGCGCTTACCGGCATAGCCGTTATCCTCGCCGCCGGCACCACCGGCTGGTTGGCACTGCAAGATACCAACCGCGCCCTGTCGCACAATTTGGCGCAGCGCTTTGAAGCGCTGGCCGAAGGCCGCGCCCAGGCAGTGCAGGCGCAATTTGCCAACAACAGCGAATTATTGCTGTCGCTTTCCCACGGCCGCATGACCCAGGAAGCGGTGTACAGCCTGGTGCGCCCCTTTGCCTCTTATCGCTATGAAGTGAGCGCCCCACCCGAAGCGGAGTTGCGCGCGCAAATGCGCGATTGGTATCAGCAGGTGTACGCGCCCCAGCATCAACAACTCAGCCGCGGCGATAGCTTTGATAGCCAGGCCTGGGTCGATAGCCTGAGCCTGGAGGCGCTGTTAATCCAGCAGCGCTATCTGCAAGCCAATAGCAACCAGATTGCGCAACTGCCGCAAATGGAAGATGCCGGCGACGGCACTATTTATGGCCAACAGCATCGCCGCTACCACAGCAGCTTTCGCGATTTGGTACAGCGCTTTGGTTTTAGCGATTTGTTGATTGTGGATAACCAGAGCCAGGCGGTGATTTATTCAGTGAATAAAAGTTCACTGCTGGGCGCGCGCTTACAGGCGCCTAATTTACACACCAGCCCGCTGGCGCAATTGGCCCGGGCGCTGCAACAGGCCAGGGCCGATCAGGTATTGATGTCGGCTTTTGCGCGCAGCCCACAGCGCTTTGGCCAACAATTGTTGTACCTGGGTGTGCCGGTATTTCACGATGTGCAAAGCCCGGATAAAGCCGTTGGTTTATTGATTGCGGAAATTCCCGTGGCGCGCCTGACGCAACTTATGAGCGCCCAACAACAGTGGCAAAGCCTGGGATTGGGCGACAGCGGCGATGTCTACCTGGTCGACAGCACACAGCAACTGCTCACGGAATTGCGCGAGATGCAGCAAGCGCCCGAGGCAACCCTGCGGCAATTGCGCCAAACTGCCCAGGGCGACCTGGCCAGCCTGGAGCGCTTGCAGCAGGCGGCGGGCAATATCCAGATTCACACCCGCCCGGTGCGCGCTGCACTCGCAGGCGAGCGCGGCACCGGAGTGGAACAGGATTATCTCGGCCGCCCCATGTTCACCAGCTGGCAAGCCTTGCAGCTGGGCGAACATTCACTGGCGCTGGTGGCGCAGCAGCGCCCGGAAGAGGTGTTTGCCAGCCTCGGCGAATTGCGCGCAACCCTGTGGCGCAGTGTGCTGGTTGCCGGCCTTTCGCTCACCGCCCTGGCAGCACTGTTGGCGTTTTTGTTTTCGCGCTCCATTGGCAAGCCCCTGGCGCTGCTGGCGCAAAATATCAAGCTGGCCGCCGAGCAAAAAAATCTCGCCAGTGAATTTCCCGCCCAGCGCCGCGATGAACTGGGCGAGATAGGCCGCTCGCTAAATTTTTTATTCGCCGAATTAAATAGGGTGCTGGTGCAGGTTAACCAATCCAGCGAGCAGAGCCTGCAGGGCGCGCTCGACAATGTCACCACCACCCGCCAGTGCCGCGATGAAACCGCGCGCCAGCGCCACGAAATGAACCAGGTGGGCGCTGAAACCGAAGCGGTGGTGAAATCCATGGCCGATATCAGCCAACACCTGGCCAGCGTTAACCGCCAGGTGGGCTTGGCCCAGGAAGCGGCCGAGCAAGGCAAACTGCGCGCGAGCGCGGTGGTGAACGAAATGCACAGCCTGGTGCAGCAGGTGGGCGAATCCTGCACCACCCTCACCGAGCTGCGCAGTGCCACCGACAATATAGGCTCAGTGCTCGACACTATTCAAAGTGTGGCCGAGCAGACCAATCTGCTGGCCCTCAATGCCGCCATTGAAGCGGCGCGCGCTGGCGAACACGGGCGCGGTTTTGCGGTGGTGGCGGAAGAGGTGCGGCGGCTGTCGTTTGATACGCAAAAAGCCACCGGCGAA
>CAMLRI010000017.1 GCA_946482385.1 uncultured Cellvibrio sp. | reverse complement strand
GATCCGGCGCTGTCGGTAGAGGCGGCCTGGCGCCTGCCCAGCCAGGTTGGCCGCATGGAAAACCTGCAATCGCTGTTGGCGCGCTCGGATTACATTACCCTGCATGTGCCGGCGATTCCGCAAACCAAACACATGATCAATGCCGATAGCCTGAAAGTGGTGAAGAAGGGCGCAACCCTGCTCAACTTTGCCCGCGAAGCGATTGTCGATGCCCATGCGGTGGTCGATAGCCTTAATGCCGGCCATTTGGGTAAATACATTTGCGATTTCCCCGAGCCAATCCTGCTCAACCGCAAAGATGTTTACGCCATGCCGCACATAGGTGCCAGCACCGAAGAAGCGGAAGAGAATTGCGCAATTATGGCCGCCGACCAACTGATGGATTACCTGGAAAATGGCAACATCAAAAACTCGGTGAACTTCCCGGCGGTTTACATGGATCGCACCCCTGGCATAGGCGCGCGCATCACCTTTGCCAACCAAAATGTTTCCGGTGTACTCGGCCATGTGCTGTCGATCCTGGCGGACAATAAAGTGAACGTGGTCGACATGGTGAACAAAAGCCGTGGCGATGTGGCCTACAACATTATTGATGTGGAAGCTGCACCGGCAGCGGCTGTGATTGATGCCCTGGCCAAGGTGGAGCATGTGATTGCGGTGCGTGTTATTTAAACCCCGGTAGCCCCATGTACAAACTGGTGTTTTATGTGCCGGAAAGCCACTTGGACGCGACCAAGGCGGCGCTGTTTGCCGCCGGTGCTGGCCGTATAGGTAACTACGATGCCTGCTGTTGGCAGGTGCTGGGCCAGGGGCAGTTTCGCCCCCTGGCTGGCAGCCAGCCGTTTATTGGCAGCAATGGCCAGCTGGAGCAGCTGGCGGAGTACCGGGTGGAAATGGTGTGCGCCGATGAGCATATCCAGGCGGCAATCCGCGCCCTGCGCCAGGCCCATCCCTATGAAGAGCCGGCGCTGGATGTATGGCGCCTGAGCGATTTGGCAGGGGCGCCCTAGCGTTCTTGGCTTATGGAACTTCTGTCGCCCCTGTTGCACCACTTGCATTTGCAGCTCCAGCGCGCCACCGCGCCTGGGCCGGCGGGTGGCCAGGCTGGGCAGGCGGCGGTGTTGGTGCTGTTAACCAATGAACCCAACCCATCCCTGGTGTACACCAAACGCGCCCGCCATCTGCGCCTGCACGCCGGCGAAGTGAGCTTCCCCGGCGGCATGTGGGAGCCGGCGGATGGCGACTTGTGTGTGACTGCGCTGCGCGAAACCAGTGAAGAAATTGGCCTGGCGCCCCAAGCGGTGCAACTGCTTGGCCAGTTGGCACCGGGGCAGACCCGCAAGGGCACCTGGGTGATGCCCTATGTGGCTTGCTATGATCCCGGCCAGCCGCTGCGCGCCAACCCGGCCGAACTGGAGGCCATCTTCCGGGTGCCCCTGGCCAGTTTTACGGCGGGTATCCAGGTGCGCGAAGACGAATTCGAGCGCGACGGCCGGCGCTACACTGTGCCGGCGTACCTCTACCAGGATTATGAAATCTGGGGTTTTACGGCCGCTGTAACGGCGCAATTGCTGCGTTTGTTGCGCTAATATCTTCTTCACCCCAGGCCATCCTGGCTGGGCTTTTGCTGACGAGTTAAGGATGAACCACTTGCACATTCCCCTGCGCGATATCCGCTTCGCCCTGTTTGAGTTCTGCGCCTACTCGCAACACTGCGAGCAGTTGCAGCGCCCCGACCTGGATGAAGCCCTGACCATGGCGCTGCTGACCCAGGCGGCGCAGTTCTCGGAACAGCGTTTGGCGCCGCTCAATGCCAGTGGCGATGCCGAAGGCTGCCGCCGTGAAGCCGATGGGGTGGTTACCCCTGCCGGATTCAAAGCGGCCTATCGGGAATACTGCCAGGCCGGTTGGCCGGGGTTGGCGCGCAGCCAGGCCCAGGGCGGCCAGGGCTTGCCCCAGTCCCTGGGTTTGGTGGTGAGTGAAATCATGGGCACTGGCTGCTGGGCCTGGAATATGTATGTCAGCCTGGCGCAGGGGGTGATGCATACCCTCGAAGCCTTCGCTAGTGCCGAGCAACAGCAGCGCTACCTGCCGCATCTGGTAAGCGGTGCCTGGACAGGCACCATGTGCCTTACCGAACCCCAGGCCGGCAGCGACCTGGGGCTGATCAATACCCGCGCCCAACCCCGGGCCGATGGCAGCTATGCATTGACCGGCAGCAAACTTTTTATCTCTGCCGGCGACCACGACCTCGCCGATAACATTATCCACCTGGTGTTGGCGCGCCTACCCGATGCCCCCGCAGGCACCCGCGGCATCTCCCTGTTTGTGGTGCCCAAGTGGTTGACCGACGACCAGGGCCAGCGCCTGGCGCGCAACCCGATCCTATGCACCGGCCTGGAACAAAAGTTGGGTATACACGCCAGTGCCACCTGTGCCCTGCGTTTTGAGGCGGCCCAGGGCTGGCTGCTGGGCGAACCCAACAAAGGCCTGGCCCACATGTTCAGTTTTATGAACCTGGCGCGCCTGGGCACCAGCTTGCAGGGCATTGCCCACGCTGAGCTGGGGTATCAAAAAGCGCGCTGGTATGCCCGCGAACGTTTGCAGATGCGCGCCCTGAGCGGCATGAAAAATCCCGCAGGCCCCGCCGATCCGCTGATAGTCCACCCGGACGTGCGGCGCATGTTGCTGACGCAAAAAGCCATCAGTGAAGGCCTGCGTATGCTCTGCTACCAGGCATCGCTCAAGTTTGACTTGATGCAGCTGTCTGCAGGCACCCCGGCCGGGCGTGAAGCCTCGGAAAACCTGGGTTTGCTGACTCCCATCCTCAAGGCATTTGCGGCGGAATTGGGTTTTGAAGCGGCCAACCTGGCACTGCAATGTTGGGGTGGCCATGGCTATATCCGCTCTGCCGGCTTGGAGCAAAACCTGCGCGATTGCCGTATCGCCAGCCTTTATGAGGGCACTACGGGCATCCAGGCGCTGGATCTGTTGGGGCGCAAAGTCCTCGGCGCTGCCGGCCAGTCGCCGCTGGAATTGCTGTGGGCGGAGTTGGAGCAGCAATTAAATCTGGGGGCAGGGGAGCCGCGCCTGGCGGCCTATCAGGCGCAGTTGCGCCGTTTGCTGGACGATTGGCGCAACCTGACCCAGCACATTGCCTTGCGTGCGGTTACCAATCCCGATGAAATCGGCGCAGCGGCGGTAGATTATCTGATGTATTCGGGCTATCTTCTGATGGCTTGGGCTTGGTTTAAAGCCGCTGTTTTGGCGCTGGCGCGCCTCGACCAGGCGGCACCCGATGCCGGTTTTTACCGCGCCAAATTGGCCACCGCCGAGTTTTATTTTGCGCGCCTGCTGCCGCGCCACCTTACCCACGCCGCTGCCCTGCGCTCGGGGGCAGGTAATTTGATGTCGCTTGCTGACGACGATTTTTAATCAGCCAAAAACACAATAACAAGTTTGGAGATTGCCCATGGCATTGCACTATCACAGAACCCTGGCCGAAGTATTCGCGGAGTCCTGTAGCCGATATGCCCACAAGCCCGCGTTTACTTGTATGGGTCACACCCTCAGCTATGCCGATTTGGATCGGCTGTCGGGCGCTTTTGCTGCTTACCTGCAAGAGCAAACCCAGCTGCAACCGGGCGATCGCATTGCGGTGCAACTGCCCAATATTTTGCAGTACCCGGTGGCGGTGTTTGGCGCCCTGCGCGCCGGCCTGGTGGTGGTCAATACCAACCCCCTTTACACCCCCCATGAGATCAAGCACCAATTGAACGACTCGGGGGCCAAAGCCCTAGTGGTGCTGGCCAATATCGCCAAAAACGCGGCCGCGATTATTGCTGAAACCCAAGTGGAGCAGGTAATAGTCACCGAGCTGGGGGATTTGCACCCGCCGGTAAAGCGCCTGCTGTTGAATTTTGTGGTGAAGCACGTAAAAAAAATGGTGCCGCCGTTTCATTTCCCCACGCAAATTGGTTTTAACCAGGCGCTGGCCAAGGCCAAAGGCCCCTGCAAGGTGGCGCAGTGCGATCCCGAGGATGTCGCTGTGTTGCAATACACCGGTGGCACCACCGGCGTGGCCAAGGGCGCCATGCTTACCCACCGCAACCTGGTGGCCAATATGATGCAGTTGAATGCGCGTATGGAGGGGATTTTCCGCGAATCCCAGGAGTTGTATGTGGCGCCCCTGCCGCTCTACCACATCTACTCTTTTACCATTCACTGCACCTCCGCAGTGGCCCTGGGTAACCACAGTTTGCTCATTCCCAACCCGCGCGATATTCCCGCTTTTGTCAAAACCCTGCAGGGCAAGCCCTTTACGTTTTTTGTGGGTTTGAACACCTTGTTTAATGCGCTGATGCGCAACCCGGATTTCGTCAAACTGGATTTCAGCCATCTGCGTCTCACCTGCTCCGGCGGCATGGCGCTCACCCATGAAACCACCAAGCATTGGCTGGAGCTGACCAAGGCGCCGATCAGTGAGGGTTATGGTTTAACCGAAACTTCCCCGGTGGTATCCAACAACCCCATTGGTCAGGAGCGCTATGGCACTGTGGGGCTGCCGCTGCCGGAAACCCAGGTCAAGGTTATCGACGATCATGGCAATAGCCTGCCCACTGGTGAGGCCGGCGAGCTGTGCGTGCGCGGCCCCCAGGTGATGAAAGGTTACTGGCAGCGCCCCGAAGCCACCGCCGAAGTACTGGATGCCGAAGGCTGGTTTAAAACTGGCGACATAGCGGTACTGGAGCCGGATGGCTACATCAAAATTGTCGACCGCAAAAAAGACATGATCAACGTGTCTGGCTTCAAGGTATTCCCCAATGAAGTGGAAGATGTGCTCTGCAGCCACCCGGATGTGGTAGAGGCTGCCGTGGTAGGTATTCCCGATGCCGAAGGCGGCGAGCAAGTGAAGGCCTATATAGTCACCTCTAACCCGGATCTCACCCTGGAGCAGGTGCGCAAATACGCCAAGGAACAATTGACTCCCTACAAAGTGCCCCATTTGGTGGAGTTCCGCACCGAGCTGCCCAAAACCAATGTGGGCAAGATTTTGCGCCGCGAACTGCGCGACCAGGATCTGGCGGCGCGCAAGGCTTAAGGGCCGCACCAGCTACACAACCCGCTTCTGTGCCCGGCCAGAAGCGGGTTAATTTTTCCCTGGCGATCCACTTTTTCCAAACCGGTTTTTTCTAGCAACCCAACGATAACTACAGCCAAGGAGTTTTTATGTTCGATGTGATTGATGGTTCAGCAATTATTTTTGTCGCCCTGGCCATTTTTGTGGTGATGAAGGTAGTGAAAAGTGTACCCCAGGGGCAGAACTGGACAGTGGAGCGCTTTGGCCGCTTTACCCGTTTGCTGCAGCCAGGCTTAAACATTATCGTGCCTTTTATCGATAGTATCGGCCGCAAAGTGATTGTGATGGAGCAGGTGCTGGACATCCAACCGCAGGAGGTTATCAGTGCCGATAACGCCATGGTCACTGCCGATGCCGTGTGCTTTTATCAGGTAATTGATGCCGCTAAAGCCTCCTACGAGGTCAACAACCTGCACCACGCTATGCAAAACCTGGTGATGACCAATATCCGTGCGATTGTCGGTTCCATGGAGTTGGATTCCATGCTCTCCAATCGCGATGTCATCAACACCAGCCTGCTGATGAAAGTGGATGAGGCCACCTCGCCTTGGGGCGTTAAGGTGACGCGTATTGAAATTAAAGACATCACCCCGCCGCGCGACCTGGTAGATGCCATGGCCAACCAAATGAAAGCCGAGCGGGAAAAGCGCGCGCAAATTCTCCGCGCCGAAGGTGAACGCGAAGCGGCCATTAAAGTAGCCGAAGGTGAAAAACGCGCACAAATTCTTAAAGCAGAAGGTGAGCGGGAAGCGGCCTTCCTGGAAGCGGAAGCGCGCGAGCGCGAAGCTCAGGCAGAAGCCAAGGCAACCCATTTTGTGAGCCAGGCGATCGCCGCCGGCAACCCCCAGGCCATCAACTACTTTATTGCGCAAAAATATGTCGATGCCCTGGGCGCCCTGGCGGCCTCGGAAAATGGCAAGGTAATTATGATGCCGCTGGATGCCTCCAGTGTGATTGGCTCCATTGGCGGAATTAATGAACTGATCAAAGCTGCGGCAGATTCCGCTAAAAAATAGCGCGGCGACTCAGCCAAATAATAGGTAGACACCATGATGGATTTTTTAAGCCATATACAGCCCTGGCACTGGCTCACCCTGGCCATTGCTTTACTGATTCTGGAATTAATGGGGGCGAGCGGTTTTCTGTTGGGCATATGCGCCGCCGCGCTGACACTGGCGCTGCTGACTTTTGTGGTAGCGGTGGAATGGCACTGGCAGCTGGTGTTGTTTGCCATTTTTTCACTGGTATTTACCGTGATTTATTGGAAGCGTTTTCGCCGTTTTAACGAGCGCAGCGAGCAGCCGCTGTTGAATGACCGCACCAGGCGCATGATTGGCCGCAAGGTGCCGCTGCTCACACCATTGCGCAACGGCACCGGCAAGGTGCAAATTGAGGATGCACTCTGGACAGTTACTGGCGCGCAAGATCTGCCGCAAGGAACTATAGTGACCATTACAGGTGCCGAGGGTATGACGCTCTTGGTGGAAGCATCCGCAACGGCCACAGCCGCCGAGTGAACGGCAGCCGTGGATAATCATAAGAACGCATGAAACGAGCTTTGGTGTTATCCGGTGGCGGCGCCCGCGCCGCCTATCAAGTGGGAGTGTTAAAAGCCCTGGTGGAAATTCTGCCGGATGATATGCACAACCCTTTTCCCATTATTTGTGGCACCTCGGCGGGCGCCATCAATGCCTTGGCGATTGCCGCCCACAGGGGCAATTTCAAATCGGCGGTGAATGCGCTCACCTCTATGTGGCAAAACCTGGAGATAGGCCAGGTTTACCGCCATGGCTGGGTGGATATCTTCAAAGGCCTGGCCTATTTGGGTTTGTCGCTGTTTAACGAGGGTATGGGGCGCCGTCGGCCGCTGTCGCTGCTCGATAACGGCCCGCTGTGGAATCTGCTCGGCAGCAAAATCCATTTTGAAAACCTCAACGGCGCCATTAACAGCGGCAAGCTACTGGCGGTGAGTGTTTCGGCTATGGGTTACACCTCTGGCCACTCGGTAAGTTTTTTTCAGGGGCATCCGGATCTACAGGGCTGGCAGCGTTTCCGCCGCGCCGGGGTGCCCACCCAGCTGCGCCTGGAGCACCTGTTGGCCTCCTCGGCTATTCCCACCATTTTTCCGGCGGTGCGCATCAACCGCGAATACTTTGGCGATGGCGCCCTGCGCCAATTGGCGCCCATGAGCCCGGCCTTGCATTTGGGGGCGGATTCACTGTTTGTGATAGGGGTGAGCGGCAACCGCACCTCCCCCAAAGCCAATCGCCGTGTGCCCCATCGCCACTCGCCCTCTATGGGCCAGATTGTCGGCCATTTGTTTAACAGCGCCTTTGTGGATGCGATGGAAAGCGATTTGGAGCATTTGGAGCGGATGAACCAATTGCTTAAGTTAATTCCAGAGGCACAGCGCGAGCAGGCGGGTATTTATTTGCGCCCGGTCGAGAACATGGTGATTTCCCCCAGCTACCCCATCGACGGTATAGCCGGGCGCAATGTGCGCTACCTGCCTAAAAGCCTGCGCTTTTTTATGCGAGCCACAGGTTCAACCGCCAAAGGCGGCGGTGCCACGGCGGCCAGTTACCTGCTGTTTTCCAATGAATTTATTAACGAGCTGATCGACTTGGGGCGCGAAGATACCCTGGCGCAGGCAGAGCAGGTGAGGGCGTTTTTTGGGGTGGATTCGCCCTCCCCGAACAATTCCTAGCCCAGATTTAATGGCAATAAAAACACCAAAGGCCGCAGAAGCGGCCTTTGGTGTTTTTCGTCAGATACAAATTAAGCGCGGCGGCGGAACAGTGGCAGGGGTTGATCCACAGCGGCTTGGTAATACTCTTGCAAATCGCCCAGGGATTTCACGGCGTCTTCCAAATTGGTTTCCGGGTTGGCAAAGGCAAAGGCATTAACACCACAGCGGCGCAGGTAGCACAGTTGGTCGCGAATAAAATTGCCAACCGCGCGCAGTTCGCCGGTAAAACCATAGCGCTCGCGCAGCAGGCGCGCGGTGGAAAAAGCGCGGCCATCCATGAACACCGGGAAGTTAACTCCAATCACCGCAAAGCGGTTGGCATCGGCGCCAATCATCTCGGCGGTTTCATCGCTATCCAGCCATACACCAATATCGCTGCGTGCTTGCAGTTGGTCTTTTTGCGCATTCCACACCGCCAGGGGCACTAGCACCTGGCCGGCGGGCACGGCCACGGCGGCGGCATCGCCCTCGGGCTTGGCCAGCAGTTCCCAGGTGTTGTCGACTATGGCGCCGTCTTTAATGAGCTTTGGCATAAACTTTCTCCTTGAAGGGAGCGGCACCTATACGGCGATAGGTGTCGATAAATAATTCTTCATCGGTGCGGTTGGCCAGGTACACATCGACAATTTTTTGGATCACGGTGGGCATATCCTCAGCGCTGAAAGATGGGCCGAGCACATCGCCGAGGGAGGCGTCGTTGCCTGCGTTGCCGCCGAGTTGTACCTGGTAGAACTCCTTGCCGGCCTTATCCACACCCAGGATGCCGATATGGCCCACATGGTGGTGGCCACAGGCATTCATACAACCGGAAATATTCAGGTCGATATCGCCCAGGTCGTAGACATAATCCAGGTCGTCAAACTGGCGCTGGATAGCCTCGGCAATGGGGATGGATTTGGCATTGGCGAGGGAGCAGAAATCGCCGCCGGGGCAGCAGATAATGTCG
Source organism: uncultured Cellvibrio sp. (assembly GCA_946482385.1). Next base: position 3,270 of record CAMLRI010000017.1, on the reverse strand, counting down.
GTAATGGTGCCAATATTGGGTGTGGCAAAACCGGCGGCCTTGGCTTGTTGCCAGAGTGCAAACAGCTGGGTTTTCTTCACATCGGCCAGCACTATGTTTTGCTCGTGGGTGGTGCGCGCCTCGCCAAAACTGAATTCATCGGCCAGGTTGGCGATGATTTCCAATTGGCTGTCGGTCACATCGCCAGGGGCTACGCCGGTGGGCTTGAGCGAAAGGGTAACTGCGGCGTAGCCGGGCACCTTATGCTCGCGCACATTGCGCTGCAGCCATTTGCTGAAGGCGACAGAGTCGGCGGCTTGGCCATCGACCACTGCCTGGGCGGCGGCGTTGTCGATAGTTTCGTAAGCCGGGGCAGTAAAGAAGCCTTTGGCGCGCTCAATTTCGGCCTGGGTCAGTTTGTTGAAACCGTCCTTCAGGTGTTGCCACTCATCTTCCACTTTTTGTGCGAAGACTTCGGGGGTCAGGGCCCGCACCAGAATCTTGATGCGCGCTTTGAATTTGTTGTCGCGGCGGCCGTAGAGGTTATACACGCGCAGTATGGCTTCCAGGTAAGAGAGCAGGTCTTCTTCGGGCAGGAAGTCGCGAATGGCTACGCCGATCACCGGGGTGCGGCCGAGGCCGCCGCCCACAAATACTTTAAAGCCCACCTGGCCCTGGCTGTCGCGCAGGATTTGCAGGCCGATATCGTGCACTTGCACGGCGGCGCGATCCTGCTGGGAACCTGTTACGGCGATTTTGAATTTGCGCGGCAAAAAGGCGAATTCCGGGTGGAAGCTCGACCACTGGCGGATGATTTCGCAATAGGGGCGCGGGTCGACAATTTCATCGGGCGCTATACCGGCAAACTGGTCGGAAGTGGTGTTGCGAATGCAGTTGCCGCTCGACTGGGTGCCGTGCATGCCCACTTCGGCCAGTTCGGCGAGGATATCGGGTACTTCGGTTAAGTCTGGCCAGTTGTACTGGATATTCTGGTGGGTACTGACATGGCAATAGCCCTTGTCATAGTGGCGGGCAATATGTGCCAGCTTGCGCAATTGGGTGGAGTTCAGCATGCCGTAGGGCACGTTGATGCGCAGCATGGGCGCCAGGCGCTGTACATAGAGGCCGTTTTGCAAACGCAGTGGCAGGAACTGCTCGGGGGGCAGTTCGCCCGCCAGGAAACGGGCGGTTTGGTCGCGGAACTGGGCGATGCGTTGGCGCAGAATGCTGTGGTCGTACTCGTCGTAGATATACATGGAGCGGGATACCAGTCTGGGTCAAAATCGAGGCGCGCAGGATACAGGAAAAGCACTGCCCCGGCGAGTTTCGGGGCGGCAAAATAACAGTGGTTGAGCAAAAAGCGAACGATTCTTTGGCGCTAAGCTTGTTCCATAAAGTTATAGATAGCTGTGATTAATATGGCGCCAATTACTAGAATGGCCGGGATTAGGGGGCTGCTATTATGGCCGGCCCCGACCCTGTAGCTCCTGATCCGGGAGCCTTGGGCTTTTGTTGATTATGCGCCTTTGCGGAGATGGCCGCCCATGACTGATGTTGACCAGCTGTTTGTGTTGCCCCCCTGCCTGGAGCAGTTGGAGCTGCTGCATATAGACCCGGATTTCCTGCTGGTGAACAAGCCGACGCGCCTGCTCAGCGTGCCTGGCCGCCACCCGCAAAACCGCGACTCTGTCATCGCCCGGCTGCTGCCCGACTACCCCGGCGCCAGCATTGTCCATCGCCTGGATTTTGATACCTCCGGGGTGATGGTGATTCCCCTGAACAAAGCGGCGCTATCCCATATCAGCAAACAGTTCCAGGCGCGCACCGTGAGCAAACACTACACCGCCATAGTGGCCGGCTTGGTGGCGGAGGAGAGTGGGGTGATAGATTTACCCATAGCCCCCGCCGCTGGCCCCACCTATAAAATTTGCCAGCACAGCGGCAAGCCCTCGCGCACCGAGTTCCAGGTAATCGCGCGCGACCCCCAGGCCAACACCAGCCGCCTGTGGCTGCACCCCATCACCGGCCGCTCCCACCAGTTGCGCCTGCACCTCCAGGCCATAGGCCACCCCATTCTCGGCTGTGAGTTTTACGGCGGCGACTATGCCCGGGCGGCACCGCGCTTGCTGTTGCATGCAACCGATTTGCGCTTTGTGCACCCGGCGACGGGCGCTGAAGTGTTTATTGAGCGGGCGGCGGATTTTTCAGAGGTTTCTTAGGTGATATGAAAACAGTAGGCAGCATGGCGCTGCCTTGTTTCATTCCGGGGGTTAGTGGTTTTTTTGCCAGTTGACCGAGAGCTTGTCGATAGCCTGGTTGATTTTATCCATGGTGGCTTGGCCGACGTTGGGGGAGCAGGCGATGTGGCGTTTTTCCCCGTTGGGCATATCGGGGAAGCGGATGACCTGGTATTGGCTCGGGTTTAGATCCATCAGCTTGACCAGCATTTCCTGCTCTTCCGGAATGGCGATCAGGTAATCGGCCTTGCCTTGCAGGATTTCTTTATAGGTGCCGGCATTTCTTTTGCTCGACACATAGCGGGTGGGGTTTTCCGCTTTTAGCAGTAGCTCAAGATGGTTGCCATGGGAGTAGCCGTTCTTTACCAGCAGGCGTTTTTGTTTGTCGGCCAACAAACTTTTAATGCTGGTGTACTGGGAAAAATCGCTCTGGGCGTTGGCGAAGATCACCTGTGGCCGATCCTGGTAAATGGGTTTGCTGTAGAGCATGTAAGCTTCCCGGCCCTGGGTTTTAAACATGCCGACACCGCAGGCGGGTTTTTGGTTGCGTTTTAGCATTTCCAATTGGATATGAAAGGGCAGCAGGCTCCATTCATAGCCAATACCCGCTTCATCCAGCACATTGGTGACGCGGCTGGCAATAAAACCGATTAGCCCTTCCCCCATGACCGGGATGATGTAGGGGATACGGTCCTCGTAATAAAGCGTCAGCTTTTCCTGGGCCGGGGGCTCTGCGGCGTAACTGCGCGAGCACAGGCAACAGCCAATCAGCAGCATGGCCCAAAAAGGGGAAAGTTTGTAAACCATGGGTAACTCCAACGCGACAATCAAACAGGCTGGGCGAGCAATGAATTATGGGGGTGGTGGTATCAAGTAAAGCACTGAATGCCCGGCTTTGCATTTTGCCGCCAACTGCTGTACCCAATAAAACAACAGCCCCTGGCCGGCAGGCGCAGGGGCTGTGTTGTATTGGGCTTGGTGGATTTGATTAGTGCTCGCTGGCCCCGGCGGCGCCTATACCGGTTTGCGAGCGCACAAATTGCGCATCAAAGGC
>CAMLRI010000016.1 GCA_946482385.1 uncultured Cellvibrio sp. | reverse complement strand
CTGCACACGGGTGCCAATCACCGCCACTTTGCGTTTTTCTTGTTCATCCAGGGGATTGATATAGCGCCCCCGCACCAGTTTGATAAATTCAAACGGCTCCCAACCGGGGTGGCTGCCCATCACCGCAAAAGAGCCGCTTTTTTGCTGGTACACGGTGTACTGTGCCGCGCCCCAATTGCCCAGGTTATTTTTGCCGTCGACCAGCTGCACACTGCGGATTTTCTGGCGGATGGCATCCACATCCGCTTCGGTGAATTTAATATTGCGACCTTTGCCAAAACCCTGGTATTCCCATTGGGTATTGTTGGATGGCCAAAGCAGCACAACTTGTTTGGCATCGCCAAAAATGCTTTCAATTTTGTAGCCAAAACCACCGCCAAAACCGAGCAGGATCACCAGCATAAAAATGCCCCAAAAAACCCCAAAGGCGGTGAGCCCGGTGCGCAATTTTTGTTTGCGCAGGCTGTTGAAGATTTCTTGCCACTTATCCCAATCCATCATGGCTGCTACTCCGCCTTCATAGCTTCAACCGGCATAATGCGCGCGGCGCGCACAGCGGGCATCAGGCCGGCGATAATGCCGGCAACAATCAGCAACAGCAGCGCACTAATGGCTACTGTTAAATCAATTTCCGGCTGTTGAAAAAATGGCAGTTCAATATTTAATTTTTTCATCGCCGCCGCCACGCCTTCCAGCAGCGCCACACCCAGCACCAAACCTGTGTAGCCAGCCACCCCGGTTACCAGTACCGATTCCAATAACAAGCTGCCGATAATGCCATTGGGGTTGGCGCCCAGGGCTTTGCGGATGCCGATTTCGCGGGTGCGCTCCTTTACGGTGATAATCATGATATTGCTCACGCCCACTATGCCCGCCAGCAAAGTGCCTATACCCACCAGCCAAATAAACATATTCAGCCCGGTAAACATGGCATTAACATCCGCCGCTGCGCGCGCCATATTGGCCACTTCAATTGCGCGCAAATCGCTGGGGGCAATTTTGTGGCGCTGTTTTAGCAGCTCGAGAATTTGCTGCTCCAGGGCAATGCCATCGACGCCGGGTTTGGGCCGCGCGGTAATCAAAGCCACTTGCTGGCCACCGCCAAAGGATTTTTTAAAGGCGCTCACCGGCAAATAAATGCGCTCCGACATGCGCCCCTGGTTGCCTTTGTCGTAAAACAAACCAATCACGCGAAAGCTAATGCCATTAATCGCAATTTCTTTGCCTATGGCTTCGGCGTGGTGGTTGAACAAACGCTCGCTCACCCGGGTGCCTATCACCACTACTTTGCGGTTATCGCTTTGATCTAAACGATTCAAGCGGCGGCCATCATCGAAGCGCACTTTTTCCTTGATATTGAAATACTGGTCGGCCACACCCAGTACCTGGAAGCTGCCGGATTTGTTGCCGTAACTCACGGAAATATCGGAATTGATAAAAGAGCCGAGGGGATTTTCGCTGGAGAGGTAGCCAATGCCGGGAATATTTTGCCGCAGTGCGGCCATATCGCCGTCGCTCAGGGCAATTTGGCGGCCCACCGGCAAGCCCATATAGGGCACAGAAGTAGTGCTGGGGAAAATCCAGATGGAGTCGGCAACATCGTTGCTCCAGCCATCGCTAAAGGCTTTTTCCATACCGCGCCCGGCGCCCAGCAACAGGATCAGCATCAAAATGCCCCAAAAGACACCGAATGCCGTTAAGGCCGTGCGCAGCTTGTTATGGCGCAGGCTGTAGAGGATTTCTTGCAAGCTATCCATGGTCCCTTCCCCGGTTACCACAAGAGTCTTAACCTCTAGGACACAGCAGCTTTCCTTTTGGATTCAGTCCCAGGCTGATTTTTTTTGCCCAGCGAGTATACGCCCCTATCGCCCAACCGGTCGACAAGTACCCGGGGCATTGGCCTATGCTCCGGGCAAACACCGCCGCCGGTGTTACAACCGGCCAGCACCAGCGGCAGTTGAACCGGCACAGGTGCTCAAGTTGGGGAGAGAAAACCTGCCGGGTTCAGTGAATTGGATGCAAAACCCGGGGGGTTGGATTCAATGGCTTAATATCGTTGTTGGTCATGCTGATTGAATCCCCCCGCCTTCGGCGACCCCTTGTTCAAAGAGGGGTTGTTACTCCCTCCCTTTGGAAAATGGAGGGTTGGGGAGGTTTTTTATTCCTGATTTAAAATTTCAATATAAGCGCTGTAGGCATATACGCGGTTGCGCTTTTGGCCAGTGAGTTCACGCACCAGCCCCAGTGTGTTTTCCATAGCATCCAAGGCTTTGCCAATGGTGGCGGGCGTTAGGCCAGTTTTTTCTACCAACAGATTTATGCTGGCAATCGGCTGATTAAAAAATGCTTCCAGTATTTGATTGGCTGAACCTGCCACACGGCCCAGTTGCGCCAGCTTGGTTTTGTCCGTTGCCAGCAATTGATTGAGCTGCTGTGCGGTAGCTACGGCTTGCGTAGCCGTTGCGGTAATAGCATCTACAAAAAATAACAGCCAGTTTTCCCAATCACCGGTTAAGCGCACTTGCTGTAACCGCTCGTAATAGGTTTGGCGATGCTTTTTAAAAAACACAGACAGGTACAACAAAGGCTCTTTCAAGATGCCCGCTTGCGCGAAAATAAGCGGAATTAATAAACGCCCCAAGCGGCCATTGCCATCCATAAACGGGTGAATAGTTTCAAATTGCACATGCATGAGTGCCGCTTTGATTACCGGTTCGGTAGCTTCGGGAACATCATTTAAAAAATTTTCCAACTCACTCCAACAGGCAGCAATTTCATTCGCTGGCGGAGGCACAAAAGTCGCTTCATCCGCGCGGTGGCCGCCAATCCATACCTGATTAGCACGAAACTCACCGGGGCCACGCTGAATGCCACGGCCAGATGTCATCAGCGCTTGATGCAGCTCTTTGACGAGGCGGATGGTTATGGGATTGCCTTGGTTGATGCGCTCTACTCCGAGGGTTAGCGCGTTTACATAACAGGAGACTTCTTGCGCGTCATCCATTGGCACACCGGGCTGGGCGGCCATTTCATAGAGCATTAAGTCACTCAGGGATGATTGTGTGCCCTCTATCTGCGATGACATAACCGCTTCTTTGCGCACATAGCTGTAGAGAAATAGCTGTGCATCCGGCAACAGGCTGCTGATAGCATCCAAGCGACCAAGGGCAATGTGGGCTTCGGCCAATCGCGCTTGCAGCTTGCCATTGATTGCAAGCGGTGGATGGGGTGGCAGCGGCGCAGGAATAAACGCCTGACAGGCAAAGCCACCTGCAATACTGGGCACATAACGCCCCGTTAGTCCGCGATTCATAATGGAAAACTCTGCCAAAGCTAAAATAAGCCAGCATATTATTTTAAAATAGCGCCAAAAGTAAAATAAACGGCATTTTTGCTTTAACTTTGTTTGATCAGATGTACATGTATCGCACAGGCAGTCAGCCCCTCCCCCTTGCAAAGGGGGAGGTTGGAGGGGGTTAGCCCGCCTCACCCCAAAGCCCATCGGCCAGGGTGTACAGCACCTTATCCAACTGGTTATCCAGCAGCTTATCTACCCGTTTGGCACCAGCCTCTTGGGCAAAGGCGTTATTGACGATGTCATGGTCAATGATGGCTTCATGCACCAACTGCTTTTTCGCGCTCTTGGCCTAAGGTATTAGTTAGCTTACCGCCCCACTGCGATTTACCCCGTTAATCAGCGCTTTTACTGCCGAAGTAATAATGTTGCGATCCTGCCCCACGCCATACACGGGTTTGCCGTTTTTCACTTTGATTTCCACGTAGGTGACTGCCGCCACATCGGAACCTTCGCCAACAGAGTGTTCGTGGTAATCAATCACGCTCACTTCGCCGTCGATAAACTGGCTGATGGCGTGGGCGGCGGCGTCTATGGGGCCATTGCCGCTGCCGCTGATTTGCACGGTTTCATTTTTGTGTTGCGCACGTATCACAATATCCACCTGGTGGGTGTCGTCCTGTTCGGTGAACTTACTCGACTGATAAGCAATAGGCGCATTTACCGCAAAATATTCCTCGTTAAATATTTTGACGATTTCACTGGCCTTCACTTCCTTACCGGTGCTGTCGCTAACTTTTTGCACCACACTGCTAAATTCAATCTGCAAACGGCGCGGCAATTGCAAACCGGCTTCCTGTTGCAACAAAAAGCTCACACCGCCTTTGCCGGATTGCGCGTTCACACGCACCACCGCATCGTAACTGCGGTTTAAATCTGCCGGGTCGATGGGCAAATAAGGCACTTGCCAAAGCGCATCTTTTTTCTGCACCGCAAAACCTTTTTTAATGGCGTCCTGGTGCGAGCCGGAAAAGGCGGTAAATACCAATTCCCCGGCGTAGGGATGGCGCGGGTGTACCGGCAATTGGGTGCATTCCTCGTGCAATTTGCGCACGCGGTCGATATCGGAAAAATCCAAACCCGGGTGGATGCCCTGGGAATACAAATTCATCGCCAGAGTCACCAGGCAGACATTGCCAGTGCGCTCGCCGTTGCCAAACAAACAGCCTTCCACCCGGTCGGCACCGGCCATCACCGCCAATTCTGCGGCGGCTACCGCGGTGCCGCGGTCGTTGTGCGGGTGCACGCTGATGATGATGGAATCGCGGCGATTGATATGGCGGTGAATCCACTCAATTTGATCGGCGTAGGTGTTAGGTGTGTTCATCTCCACCGTGGCGGGCAAATTCAAAATCATTTTTTTCTGGGGCGATGGGTTCCAAATCTCCACCACCGCATCGCAGACTTCTTTTACCAATTCCACTTCGGTGCTGGAAAAAACTTCCGGCGAATATTGGAAAGTCCAATCCACTTCCGGCGCCTGGGCAGTTAACTCCTTGCACCACTTGGTGCCCTGGATTGCAATATTTTTTACACCGGCTTCGTCGGTGTTGTAGACAATTTTGCGGAAGGCAGGTGCAAGCGGGTTGTACATGTGCAAAATCGCGCGCTTGGCACCGCGCAAACTCTGCACGGTTTTTTCAATCAAATCGTAGCGCGCCTGTACCAACACCTCGATGGTCACATCGTCGGGAATTAAATTTTCCTCGATCAACTGGCGAGTGAAGTTGTAATCAATTTCACTGGCCGAGGGAAAGCCGATTTCGATTTCTTTAAAGCCAATGGCCACCAGCTCTTTGAACATACGCAATTTGGTGGCGACCGACATAGGGTCTATCAGCGCCTGGTTGCCATCGCGCAGGTCGGTGCTCATCCAAATGGGCGGTTTTTCGATGACCTTGTTGGGCCACTGGCGGTCGGGCAAGGACACGCCGATAAAACGCTGGTATTTACTGGATGGGTTGGCAAGCATGATCGACTCCTGAATGATTTTTTAATCCCCCCTGGCCCCCTTTTTCCAAGGGGGAAGTTGGCACCTTGTAGGTGTGGTTTGGTGGCGGGCTAACCTTGTGGGTCGCCTACACTCTCTGGCCTATGGGTGATGGCTCAGAAGTGGCTACCAAACTCCCCCTTTAACAAAGGGGGCCGGGGGGATTTATCAGCAGTCTAGTGAAAACCATCGGGCAGATGATTGCTAAGATTGTGGTAATATCAGCCAATAAACAATTTTATTGCCATAAAATTTAATTTTTAAGCATTTATTGCCAAACAAGTGGGTTTTGTCGCTATGGAACTGGATAAATACGACCGTTTAATCCTGGAGGCCCTGCAGCGCAACGGGCGCATTTCCAACCAGGAGCTGGCCGATGGCATCAGCCTTTCCCCCTCCCCCTGCCTGCGGCGGGTGCGGGCGCTGGAGGAATCCGGCCTGATCGACGGCTATGTGGCCCTGCTCAATGCCCGCAAACTGGGGCTGACGCTGATGGCCTTTATCCAGATCAGCATGGATAAACACACCCCCGACCGCTTCGACCTTTTCGAAAAAACCGTGGGCGCCTACCCGGAAGTGCTGGAATGCCATCTGATTACCGGGCAATCGGCGGATTACCTGTTAAAGGTAATAGTGAAAGATATGGACGCCTACCAGCAGTTCCTGCTGCAAAAACTCACCCGTATCGAAGGCGTCAGCGGCGTGCATTCATCGTTTGTGTTGAAATCGCCTGTGGCAAAAACTGCTTTACCAGTGGCTTAGTTTGGGGGCAAAGCGGCGGGCGATTTTTGGTAAATCCCGCCTATGGGTTCTATCCTGTTTAAGGTATTTACCCCGGGCTATTCAGCGCCTGGCTGGGTTTCTAATCCCCTCTGCGCAAAGGTGCTTTTATGCCCGACAAGCGCCAAATGTTCCGCGATGCTTTTTTAAAAGCGGTGTTCAGCCTTTTGGGTTATGTCGCCGCCTGCGATCAACCGCTCAATCGCCAGGAAGTGCAGCGTTTAAAAGTGCAGATGGAGAAAATGCGCTTATCGGAAACTGAACAGCGCCATGCCTTGCAGTTGTTTAAAGCTGGCACCCAGGCGGGTTTTAATGTGCACCAAGCACTGCAGGAATTTCGCCAGGCAACCACACCGAAATTAATCCAAATACTGATTGTGCACTTGATCACCATGGCGCGCGCCGATGGCGGTTTGGTGGAAAAAGAGTTACATGCTATCCAATGGCTGGCGCGGGAACTGGGCTACAAAAGCATAGTGCTGTTCCAGCTTTTAAAAATGATTTACACCCAGGATCAAGTCGCCCAGCGCAAGCTGTTGGCAAACGGCGAGCCGCCTCTGTACCAAGCCGGGCAAAAGGTCGATAAGCCCGCTTCTGCCAGCGCCCAAAATTCTGCCTCGGCATCCAGCAGCCAAAACCTGGATTTAAATAACGCCTATACAATTTTGGGGGTTAATTCGGGCATGACAGAGGAAGAAATTCGCCGGGCCTACAAACGCCTGGCCAGTCAATTTCACCCAGATAAATTGGCCAGCCAGGGCTTAGGCCAGGATCAGCTCAAGGTCGCTACGGAAGAATTTAAAAAAATCCTCGCCGCTTATAAATTTTTAAAGCAGCACCGCTTTCTTTATAGGCGCCCTTCCCCCTAAAGCCTCTGCCGCTTTGGCTGGCTCTGGCACCTTTCCTGGTTTATTTCGACGATGTCCTGGCGTATACCAGCCTGCTGGCGCGCCAGCTGTTTGCCGCCTGGTTGAGTTGATGGAAGCTTAAAAAATCCTTCGCTCCTGCTCGGCAATAGCCACGTCATTGATGCTGGCAAAGCGCCGCTGCATTAAACCGTTGTCGGCGAACTCCCACATCTCATTGCCGTAGGAGCGAAACCATTGGCCTTGATCGTTGTGCCACTCGTATTCAAAACGCACGGCGATACGATTGTCGGTAAACGCCCAGAGGGTTTTCTTCAATCGGTAGTCCTGCTCTTTTTGCCACTTGGCACGCAAAAAATCGACTATGGCTTGGCGCCCGCCAAAAAACAGGTCGCGATTGCGCCATTCGCTGTCGGGTGTATAAGCCAGCGCGACCCGCTCTGGGTCGCGGCTGTTCCAGGCATCTTCCGCCGCTTGCACTTTTTTGCGCGCTGTCTCTTCCGTAAAAGGTGGAAAAGGCGGCCGCTCTGTCACCGCCGTTAAATCCACCCGGGTATTGGTTGTGGATGTCATAAGCAGTTACCAGGCTTTGTAAGGCAGGAATTTGTCATTGAGGTTGATGATTACGCGGTCGCCTTTGGGGTTTTCCTCCTTGCCAATTTCCATGGAGAAGTCGATGGCACTCATGATGCCGTCGCCAAATTTTTCGTGGATGATTTCTTTGATGGTGGGGCCATAGACGCCGATCATTTCGTACAGGCGGTAGATCAGCGGGTCTTGCGGGATGGTCTGTTGCCAACTTTTGCTGGGGCACTGCATCAGGGCGGCCTTGGCGGCCTCGGGTAAATCGAATACCTGGCACAGGGCTTCGGCCTTATCCGCGGGGGCGCTGTTCATCCCCAGGCATACCGAAGTGGTCCACACCGGCGACATACCTATGCTGGCGGCTACAGCTTCCCAGGTGAGGTTCATTTTTTGTTTGGCGATCACAATGGCTTCAACGACATCTTGTTTTTTCATGCTTCGCTCCTCGGGCACTAATGGCTGTGGGGTTAAATCGCCATGGCTGCTGCGAGTTACGTGCCAATTTGCAGGTGGCGCCTAAAGCCCAAGCCAAGCCCGGGGAATAGGCAGCGGCCAGCCCCCAACAAGCCGGGAAAGGGGCAAGATTCCTTGGCAATCCCTGGCTGCATACGTATTCAGCTTGTCCTGGGTACTTGTATGCAGCTAGTTTTAGCGCCGCTCAACCAATGCTCGATGCTGGGGCAATAACCATAATAAATGCCTAAAACCATGGCCAACCCAAGGCCATAGTCTGAGCCTGAGTAGTATCGCGGCTGGATCGCCGCACCTTTCCGCAACTTCTGCACCCGGAACATCTTGTTCTTCATCGGCTGGCACATGCCTGTGGCGCTCGCTGCTGCCTGGGCGTTGCCTTTATTCATTCATAACAATAACGATCGTCGCCCTTCGGGCGGGAGCTTTTATGAAAACATCACTCAAGCTGTTAATCGCAGCTGGGCTATTGCTATGCCATATGGCCCAGGCTGATTGGTTTTTCCGCGGTACCCCCAACAACTGGGGCACTACCGCCATGACCGCCACCAGCAGTACCCAGTACACCACCTGCCAAACCTTCGGCGCCGCCAGCACCAACCCGCGCTTTAAGATCGACCGCTTGGGCAACTGGGCGGAAAGCTACCCCGGCAGCGACTACACAGTGGCCGCCAACCAGTCCTACAACATCCAGTTCAACACCAGTACCAAGGCAATTAGCGTACAGGCAGTAAGCAGCTGCTCGGCTACGGATACCTGGTACTTCCGCGGTACCCCCAACAACTGGGGCGCCACCGCCATGACCCTGGAAAACGGCCTGCACTGCACCCAGCAGACCTTCGGCGCCGCCAGCACCAACCCGCGTTTTAAAATTGACCACCACGCCAACTGGGCGGAAAGCTATCCCAGCAGCGACTACACGGTAGCGGCCAACAGCAACCTCAAGATTTGCTTCAACGCCAGCACCAAGGCGATCACCGTCACCAACCTGGCCAGTTCCAGCAGCGTCAGCAGTGTTAACTCGAGCAGCTCCAGCTCGGTTGCCAGCAGCAGCTCGAGCAGCAGTGCCAGCAGCCAGCCCAGCAGTGGCGATTTCCGCAGCGAGACTATCTACTTCCTGCTCACCGCGCGTTTCTACGATGGCGATAGCAGCAACAACTACTACAACCGCGACCGCTACAAAGCCGGCGATCCCCACTGGCGCGGCGACTTCAAAGGCCTGATCGCCAAGCTGGACTACATCAAAGACCTGGGCTTTACCGCCATTTGGGTCACCCCACCGGTGGAAAACCGCTCCGGCCTGGATTACCACGGCTATCACGCCTACGACTTCTATAAAGTCGACCCGCGCCTGGAATCCCCCGGTGCCAACTACAAGGCCTTTATCGACGCCGCCCATGCCAAGGGTTTAAAAGTGATCCAGGACGTGGTGATCAACCACACCAGCCAATACGGTTTGCGCGGCAAAGTGTGGATCGACCGCCTGCCGATCAAGTACTACGTACCCGCCGGTGGGGTGCAGGGGCAAATCGCCAATGGCCCCTACGTCGGCAACCTGGGCGACTACAAAAGCCAGTACCGCAGCGATGACGACAACCCCGTCGCCCCCGCCTGGTACCGCGCGCGCCACACCTCCGATGCCGCCGGCACTGTGCCCCTGGTCGACCCCAAAACCGGCACCAGTGTGCCCAAAGCCGGCTATGACCCCAACCGCTTCTTCGGTATAGACGCCGCTACCCTCGACCCCAACTGGTACCACCTGGACGGCTTTATGTCCGGCGGCGACTGGGAAAACCCCCTGCCACTGCAGAAAAAACACATGGCCGGCGACTGTATCGACCTGGCTACCGGCCGCCAAAACGTTAAGGATTACCTCAACGGCGCCATTCGCATGTATTTGGATATGGGTGTGGATGCGATCCGTGTGGATACCGTGAAACACGTGGAGCGCAACGAGCTGCTGACCTACGTCAACAACTGGAAAGCGCACAAGCCGGGGCTGTTTGTCTTTGGTGAAAACCTGGTGAAAGGCACCGGCTTTGGCTCGGAAATCAGCAACGACAACGCCAGCGCGGTCATCCGCCCCTGGTGGTACACCCGCACCACCAGCAACCCGGCCAACCCCAATGGCGGTGGCGATTCGGGTTTCTCGGTGCTGGATTTCTCGGTCTTTTCCACCTTCCGCGACAACGTCACCCGCGGCCACTTTGGCGGCATTGGCGGAGTGCTGGCCATGGACTGGGTGTATGGCGATGCCACCAAGCTGGTCACCTTCTTCCAAAACCACGATGTCGGCCCGGATAACGATTTCAAATACCGCTACGGCGGTGAAATGGGCAACGCCGCCATGGTCTACAACCTGTTGTGGACCAACCGCGGTATACCCACCCTCTACTACGGTGAGGAAATCATGTTCATGGGCGGTAAGCCGCAAGACATAGACGGCCCCAGTATGACCGTCGACCAAACCGGCCGCGCCTACTTTGGCCCGCACCTGGACAACCTGGCCACCACCCAGGCGCACCCGCTCTACCAGCACATCAAGCGTCTTAACCAAATCCGCAAGGCTGTACCCGCCCTGCAAAAGGCGCCCACTACCCAGGTTAACGAATGGGGTGCAGGCATGAGTTTTGTGCGCGATCTCTACAGCCAGGGCAGCTATGCCGTGGTCGGTTTGGCCAGTGGCAGCGGCCAAAACATCACCGTCAACGGTGTGCGCAACGGCACCTACCGCGACGCCGTGACCGGCAACACTATCACCGTCACCAATGGCACTATCAGCTTTAACGTGGCCAGTTACTCGGCGGGAATCTATGTGCTTAACGGCCCGGGCAAGATAGGCAGCAACGGCACTTATCTGCGCTAAGCCATTGATCTATAGGACTTGTGCCAGGGATTGGCGGAGGGAGGCGACACTCGACAAGCAGGACTAGGAACCCCAGGTGTTAACTAAACCAGGGCTGTCTTAAACACAGGGAAACCGTTAAAAAATCAAGGGGAGCCGAAGCTCCCCTTTTTATTTGCTATTGCGCTGGGCGAATTATTAAGTACCGCTTTTCAGCGCTTTGGCCGCACGTCTATCCAGCTTGCGGCGATCTTCACCCACATGCTCCGGCACGCCCTGCTGACGCTGGCGGCGGTCTTTTCCCTCGCGCTCTTCCAACACATCTTCAATTTGACTTAGTAATACCTTGGTAACTTGCTTCTTGCTCATATCCATTACCGTAATTCAATGACATTTATACATGAGTCACACCCAAAGTGTGAGGCAAGCCAAGTATAGAGGATGAGCTAATTTTTACTCGGTATTAACCAAATTTTTTTATTCGATTATGTAATGAAAAAGCCGGATTATGGGCTGATAATCCGGCTTAATAATTTATAAAACATTGATTTTTAATATTTTTTAACTATGAAAATCTACTCGTATTTTTGAAAATACACCTGATCTTCTGCGACAGCGGCTTCGGGGTTCATTGTTTTCCAATGGGTTAACAACTTGTTTTGTTTTTCTTCCAAACTGAACAACAAACCATCCTTTGGATACATATGCTCAAACACTTGCAAGGATGCCTCAGTAAAAGCCACAAAATAAACTTCCAATCCAGATTCAACCTGGGACAGCTTACAGGTTATTTCTTGGGCAGTTTGATAACCATTGATTTCCAATAGGCAACTCGCAGGTTTAATTGTCAGGGTATAACTAACAAGCATCGGAGTGCCCGGGTAATTTTTACCGTAATCCGCCTCGTAGATATAAACTCCATTCCAGTTTTTGCTTTCTGCACAAGCAACAACACCGACAAGCTGTAAAAAAACAACACACCATATAATTAGCTTTTTCATTTTTTATCCCATGTATCCAGGTTTTATTCCTTTTTCAAACATTTTTCTAACAGTATCAGCTACTTCTTTTAAAACAATTTTTCCGTCCTTATTTTTATCTAATCCAATATTTTGTTGATACGCTTTTGTACCTTTTCTGAAAAAAACATGGTCTATAGGTTTTCCAATAGCGGTAGGAAGAAGTATCGCCATATATACATCTTCCAATGTACGTAG
>CAMLRI010000015.1 GCA_946482385.1 uncultured Cellvibrio sp. | reverse complement strand
ACTTGGGCGCGGGGATCAGGCGCACCTCGGCCGGTTGGGTCATGCCATCGTTTAATTCAACGCCCTGGCGCAGTTTGGTTAGCGCATAACTATTGGGTGCCCCTTCCACTTGCACCCAATAGGTTTTGGGCTGTTTGTGAGATGGGTGGGCGATATGGTGTTGCAGGTCGCCATCGTCGGTCAGCAACAGCAAACCTTCCGAGTCGTGATCCAAGCGCCCGGCCGGGTAAACGTTAGGAATACGAATATATTGCGCCAAAGTGGGGCGTTCTTCTTTGGTGGTAAATTGCGATAAAACGCCAAAAGGCTTGTTAAACAAAATCAAAGTGGCCATGGCAGGGGCAAACTCGCAGCAAGAGGTATAAACGGATAAAACACCAAGCCAGCACTGGCCTGAGAATGCGAAAAGTTTACAGCACTGTTATACTGCGCGCGATTTTTTTGGCCCTTGGGCCAACCTTTCTGTACGAGGCTGCCGTGTCGGCGTTTTTCGTTGGCGGGCTCCTCGGCTCTAGCCGCCCGCATAACGGAGTAAACGTAAAAAATGACCGATTCCAAGATTATCTATACCCAAACCGACGAAGCCCCAGCCTTAGCGACTTACTCTTTACTCCCTATCGTTCAAGCCTTCACCCAATCCTCCGGCATCAATATCGAAACTCGCGACATCTCCCTGGCCGGCCGTATTATTGCCGTGTTTCCCGAATACTTGACCGAAGCCCAGCGCATTGGCGATCACCTGGCAGAACTGGGCCAACTGGCTACCACCCCGGAAGCCAATATCATCAAGCTGCCCAATATCAGCGCCTCGATTCCACAATTGAAAGCAGCGATCAAAGAACTGCAAAGCCAAGGCTACAAGCTGCCTGATTACCCCGAAAACCCCGCCAACGACGACGAAAAATCCATCAAAGCCCGCTACGACAAAGTCAAAGGCTCGGCGGTAAACCCAGTGCTGCGCGAAGGTAACTCCGACCGCCGCGCACCCTTGTCTGTTAAGAACTACGCGCGCAAAAACCCGCACAAAATGGGCGCCTGGAGTGCCGAATCCAAATCCCATGTGGCACACATGAATGCTGGCGATTTTTACGGCAGCGAAAAATCCGCGCTGATCAGCGAAGCCGGCAGCGTCAAAATCGAACTGGTTGCCGCCGATGGCAGCAGCAAAGTCCTGAAAGAATCCACCAAAGTATTGGCCGGTGAAATTATTGATGCGTCCGTGATGAGCAAAAACGCCCTGCGCGCGTTTATCGCCGAGCAAATTGCCGATGCCAAAGCCAAGGGCGTGCTCCTGTCGGTACACCTGAAAGCGACCATGATGAAAGTGTCCGACCCCATCATGTTTGGCCACTTTGTTT
Source organism: uncultured Cellvibrio sp. (assembly GCA_946482385.1). The sequence continues at coordinate 11,669 of CAMLRI010000015.1, read as the reverse complement.
CTGTGTTCTACGCCCCTGTGCTGGAAAAGCACGCTGCCGTGTTGGAGCCATTGAAAGTGGATCTGAACAACGGTATCGGCGACCTCTACGCCAAAATCAAAGCTCTGCCGGCAGATACCCAAGCGGCCATTGAAGCTGACATCAAAGCCTTGTACGCCGAGCGCCCACAGCTGGCTATGGTTAACTCCGACAAAGGCATCACCAACCTGCATGTACCCAGCGACGTGATTGTGGACGCCTCCATGCCGGCAATGATTCGCGACTCCGGCAAAATGTGGAACGCGGAAGGCAAACTGCAAGATACCAAAGCCTGTATCCCCGACCGCTGCTATGCCGGCGTTTACCAGGTGGTAATCGACGACTGCAAAAAACACGGCGCCTTCGACCCCAAAACCATGGGCAGCGTGCCCAACGTGGGTTTGATGGCCCAGGCCGCGGAAGAATACGGTTCACACGACAAAACCTTCCAAATCCCCGCTGCTGGCACAGTGCGTGTTAGCGATGCGTCCGGCAAAGTGCTGTTGGAGCAAAAAGTGGAAGAGGGCGATATTTGGCGTATGTGCCAAGTGAAAGACGCACCAATCCGCGATTGGGTCAAACTGGCTGTCAACCGCGCCCGCGCTTCCGCTACTCCAGCGGTGTTCTGGCTGGACAGCAAACGCGCCCACGACGCCCAGCTGATCGCCAAGGTTAATACTTACCTGAAAGATCACGACACCAGCGGTTTGGAAATCCACATAATGTCGCCGGAAGAAGCTACCCAGTTCTCCCTGGATCGCATCCGCGCCGGCAAGGACACCATTTCAGTCACCGGCAACGTATTGCGCGACTATTTGACCGACCTCTTCCCCATTATGGAACTGGGCACATCGGCCAAGATGCTCTCTATTGTGCCGCTGATGAACGGTGGCGGCCTGTTTGAAACTGGCGCTGGCGGCTCGGCCCCCAAGCATGTGCAGCAGTTTGTGGAAGAAGGCCACCTGCGCTGGGATTCCCTGGGTGAATTCCTGGCACTGGCGGAGTCGTTGGATCATTTTGGCAATGTGACTAACAATGCCAAAGCCAAGGTGCTGGCCAAAACCCTGGATCAGGCCAACGGCAAGTTCCTTGACAACAACAAGTCTCCCGGCCGCGCCCCCGGCGAGCTGGATAACCGTGGCAGCCACTTCTACCTGGCTACCTACTGGGCCGAAGCCCTGGCGGCACAAAACGATGATGCCGAGTTGAAAGCCCGCTTTGCCCCCCTGGCCAAGGCACTGGTAGAACAGGAGCAAACCATAGTGGCAGAGCTGCTGGCCGCTTCGGGCAAGCCGGTTGATCTGGGTGGCTACTACCGCACAGACGCCGACAAAACCGCCAAGGCCATGCGCCCCAGTGCGACCTTTAACGCCGCATTGGCTGCATTGGTTTAAGCCCTGGATACACCTTGGCTTAGGGCCAAGGTGGTTTCGTTAAAAAATAAAGCCCTTGGAGCCTGGCTCCAGGGGCTTTGTGTTTTTGGGCAGTTGCTTTAAACGCGGGTGTTTAGGCGGTGGAAACCTGCAGTTCGCGCAGTTTGCTGGCCTGGGGCGCCACTATGTTAACGGCGTGTAGGCCCTTGTCTCCGCGGGTGATATCGAAGCTAACCTGCTGCCCAGCTTTAAGGGTTTTATAACCATCCATACTAATAGCTGAGTAGTGTGCAAACAGATCCTCGCCACCTTCATCCGCCAGGATGAACCCATAACCCTTGGCGTTATTGAACCACTTGACTGTACCTGTAGGCATAGTGTGAATCCTTATGTCCATGCACTGTCATAGGGAAATGACGGTGCGGTCGTTATTATTTTCCCGGGCGCTACCTCTGCCAGGGCTTGTGGACGAGCAACAAGAAGCGGTCTGGCCGGCCTTTGTTGACAATGCGTGCTGCATTTGTGTGCAGGTGCGGTTGTTTTTTATCCAACAATTGAGCCAAAGTCAAGCGTTCGGCCGTATAGAGCATAGGTGCGGCAAGCCTGGCGGCGATTGCTTTAGCTTATGTTGCGAGTCTATGGGGTAGAATAGCGGCCTCACTCCCATTCACTTTCTGCAAACAATCGCTATGAGCAATCTGTTAAACCTTCAACTAACCTTAGGTAAAGACGACGCCGATACGGCGGGGGATTCCGAGGGCGGATTGGCGCTGGCACCGGCCAGGCCAAAACTGAAAAAACCACCCATGTACAAAGTGGTTCTGCTCAACGATGACTACACGCCCATGGATTTTGTGGTGGAAATTTTGGAGATTTTTTTCTCCATGAATCGTGAAAAGGCCACCCACATCATGTTGACGGTGCATGTACAAGGCAAAGCTGTGTGTGGCATCTATACTCGAGATATTGCCGAAACTAAAGCCGCACAAGTGAATCAATATTCAAGGGAGCATCAGCATCCACTGCTCTGTGAAATAGAGGCGATGGATGATAGTGACTGAACCCACCCGAGATTGAGAAAGCCGATTGACGATCCAGCCAGAGTAAGAGGGTAGTGAGATGTTAAGTAAAGATCTGGAAGTAACCCTGAACCTTGCCTTCAAAGGTGCTCGTTCCAAACGCCATGAATTTATGACCGTGGAACACCTGTTGCTGGCGTTGCTGGATAATGATTCCGCAGCCAATGTGCTGCGCGCCTGCGGTGCAGATTTGAACAGCCTGCGCAAAGAGCTGATTGAATTTGTCGATTCCACCACCCCGTTAATACCCGAAACAGATTCCGAGCGTGAAACCCAGCCGACCCTGGGGTTCCAGCGCGTATTGCAGCGCGCCGTATTCCATGTGCAATCTTCCGGCAAGCAGGAAGTGACTGGCGCAAACGTACTGGTCGCCATTTTCAGCGAACAGGAAAGCCAGGCGGTTTACTACCTGAAGCAGCAGAGCATTGCCCGTATTGATGTGGTGAATTACATCACCCACGGTATCCACAAAGTGTCGGGCAATAGCAGCGATCATCATCAAGAACACAGCCAGCCCCAGGAAAACCAGGATGAAGAAGCAGCCAGTGGCGAGTCCAGTGGCTCCAGCCCCCTGGAAAATTTTGCTTCCAACCTCAACGAAGCAGCCATGCAAGGCCGTATAGATCCGCTGGTAGGCCGCGAGCTGGAAGTGGAGCGTGTGTGCCAAATCCTGTCGCGTCGCCGCAAAAATAACCCGCTGCTGGTGGGTGAATCCGGCGTGGGCAAAACAGCCATCGCTGAAGGCCTGGCCAAGCGTATTGTCGATGGCGATGTGCCCGAAGCCTTGGCCGACAGTGTGGTCTATTCGCTGGATATGGGCGCGCTCTTGGCGGGCACCAAGTATCGCGGCGATTTTGAAAAACGTTTCAAAAGTTTACTGAACGAGCTGAAAAAACAAAAAAACTCCATTTTGTTTATCGACGAAATCCACACCATTATTGGCGCCGGTGCCGCATCCGGTGGAGTTATGGATGCGTCCAACCTGCTCAAGCCGCTGTTATCTTCTGGTGAAATTCGCTGCATGGGCTCCACCACCTTCCAGGAATTCCGCGGCATCTTTGATAAAGATCGCGCTCTCTCCCGCCGCTTCCAAAAAGTGGATGTAAACGAGCCGAGTGTGGAGGAGACTTACCAAATTTTGAAAGGCCTTAAAAGCCGTTTCGAGAAGCACCACAACCTGCGTTACACAGATGCGGCATTGCGGGCTGCTGCCGAATTGGCTGAGCGTTATATCAACGACCGCTTTTTGCCGGATAAAGCGATTGATGTGATCGACGAGGCGGGTGCCTACCAGCAATTGCAAACGCCCAGCAAACGCAAAAAAACTATCAGCGTGAGCGACGTTGAGCATGTGGTGGCCAAAATAGCGCGTATTCCCCCCAAGAATGTTTCTTCGTCGGATAAAGAGCTGCTGCGTAAACTGGATCAAAACTTGAAGCTGACAGTTTTTGGCCAGGATGAAGCCATAGACACCTTGGCAACGGCGATCAAGTTGTCTCGCGCCGGGCTCAATTCAGTGGAGAAACCCATAGGTTCCTTCCTGTTTGCCGGGCCTACTGGTGTGGGTAAAACCGAGGTGTGCCGCCAGTTGGCCAAATGCCTGGCGATAGACCTGGTGCGCTTTGATATGTCTGAATACATGGAACGTCATACCGTATCGCGCTTGATCGGTGCGCCACCCGGGTACGTGGGTTTTGATCAGGGCGGTTTACTGACCGATGCCATCACCAAGCAACCCCATTGTGTGCTCTTGCTCGATGAAATCGAAAAGGCGCACCCAGAGGTGTTTAACCTGCTGTTGCAAGTGATGGATCATGGCACGCTCACCGACAACAACGGCCGCAAAGCGGACTTCCGCAATGTTATTTTGATTATGACCACCAACGCCGGTGCCGAGGTGATGAGCCGTGCTTCCATCGGCTTTACCCACCAGGATCACACCAGCGATGGTATGGAAGCCATCAAAAAAATGTTTACCCCGGAATTCCGCAACCGCTTGGACGCCATAGTGCAGTTCTCATCCCTGGGCTTGGAAACCATCAAAACTGTGGTCGACAAGTTCCTTATGGAGTTGCAAACCCAGCTGGACGACAAGCACGTTACCTTGGAAATTTCCGACGATGCCCGCCAATGGCTGGCAATCCATGGTTACGATGTGAAAATGGGTGCGCGCCCTATGGCGCGGTTGATCCAGGACAAACTCAAAAAGCCCCTGGCGGAAGAGATACTGTTTGGCTCCCTGTCCCATGGCGGTGGGGTGGTCGAGGTGGATCTGGATCCGGTGGAGGACAAACTGAGTATTTCCATCAAGGCCAAACAGGCACAACCGGCCTGATTGGCGGGCTAAACCTGTTGGTTGAGGTAATAAAAAAAGCCGCATATTGCGGCTTTTTTTATCTATCGCTGAATTAGCGGCGGATTAGCGGGCGCGGTAGGTAATGCGGCCTTTGGTCAGATCGTAAGGGGTCATTTCCACTTTAACCTTGTCGCCAGTCAGGATGCGAATATAGTTTTTGCGCATTTTGCCAGAGATATGGGCGATCACTACGTGGCCATTTTCCAACTTAACACGGAAGGTGGTATTGGGCAGGGTATCAACCACTTCGCCATCAAATTCAATGCAATCGTCTTTCGCCATGCGGCTATTTCCTCGGGTTGGGGTAATTTCCCCGCGGGCGGGGTAGGGCTAAAAAAATAGGTGCGAATTGTGCCTTAATTAACCAACCTAGCCAAGGGGCGAGGCCAACAAAAGCAGGTTTTGCCGGCTGGCTTGGTGCAAGCGGCTCAATTCAGGCGCATCCAGCGCCGATTAACCAGCAGATCCAGGGGGCGGTACTGGATTTTGTAGTTCATCTTGCCGCATTCCTTAATCCAGTATCCCAGGTAAAGGTAATCCAGCCCCAGCCGCCGAGCCTTGTCAATTTGCGCCAAAATAGCGAACTTGCCCAGGCTGCGGGCATCCTCTTCAGGGGTATAAAAGGTATAAACCGCCGAGAGGCCGTCATCCAACTGGTCGCACACAGACACCCCAATCAGGCGTCCATCCAGGCGAAACTCAATATAGTGGGTCAGGTTCCACTCGCTGGTGAGGAAGGCGTTGTACTGTTCCTCCGAGGGCGGAAACATATCGCCATTGTTATGGCGCGCCTCTATATAACTGGCGTAAAGGTTGTAGTGCTCGGTAGTGTTGATCGACTGGGTGAGGCGCATTTCCAAATCCTGGTTCATGCGCCAACAGCGGCGCTGGCTGCGATTGGGCTTGAACAACTGCACGGGGATACGGCAGGAAATACAGGCCTGGCAGCGCAGGCATTGGGGGCGGTAAAGGTGCGCGCCACTGCGACGAAACCCCAGCTGCGACAATTGGCTGTAAAGCGATTGATCCACCCTGGCTTCCGGGTCGACAAACACTGTGGTCGCCTCCTGGCCTTCCAGGTAGCTACAAGGGTGGGGTTGGGTGGCAAACAGCTTGAGGGTGGATAGATCGCTCATAATTGCCTCGCGGAATACTCCATACACCTATCGCCAATGGCTGCCTTGTTACCGCTGGGTTGCACTTATTCCCAGCGGGGTGGCAGCAGCGACCAGTGTTGCGGATAGCTGGCGGGTGTATTGCTAAAGTGTACCAGCAATTGGCGAAAATCATCGCGAGGAATTTCTTCGGCGCCCAGGCTAAACAGGTGTTCACTGGCAACCTGGCAATCAATCACCGCAAAATCCCACTGCTGTAACTGCCATACCAAATGGGCAAAGCCAGCTTTAGAGGCATTGTCCGCCCGGCTGAACATAGACTCACCAAAAAATACTTGCCCCAGCGCCAAGCCATAAAGCCCGCCCACTAATTCCTCACCGCGCCATACCTCCACGGAATGCGCCAAACCGCGCTGGTGCAGCTGGGTGTAGCTATCAATCATCTCGGGGCTAATCCAGGTGCCATCGGCATAGGCGCGGGGGGCGGCACAGGCCTCCATTACTGCGCGAAAATTGCCGTCATAAGTAACCCTATAGATCGCCTTGCGCAGTGTTTTACGTAAACTTTTACTGATGCGAAAGGTCTTGGGAAATAGCACTGTGCGTGGGTTAGGGCTCCACCAGAGAATGGGATCGCCAGGGTTAAACCAGGGGAAGATTCCCTGGCGATAGGCCGCCAGTATGCGCTCGGGCGATAAATCGCCGCCCAGCGCCAAAAGGCCATCCGGCTCCTTCAGTGCCAAATTTATATCGGGAAACTTCAGGTTGTAGGGCGATAGCCAAGGCAACATAAACGTATCTTAATTATTGGATGAAGGGCGGGTGCTATGGTTAGTGATACTAGCCTTTTGAATGCGTGGGCAGTAGGGAATTTTTAGGCTATAGCTATAAAAAAACAGTGCATAGATTTTATGCTTTGATGATGAAAAATTGGCGCGTTTTTTGAGTGTTAATTAACAAGTTGTGCAAAAACGAGAAGTTGCGTCAATTATTTATAGCGAGCGGGAATACACGCCGGAAAGATCGGGGCTATGCTTAGATCATGTAAAGGTTGCCGGCACTACTCGGTAATCACGGGTTCGCAAAGCGTTGTTGATTGTCTACAAGGGGTCATCTATGAGTATTTTCAGTCACTATCGTGAACGTTACGAAGCCACTCAGCAGGAAGAGCTCACGATCAAGGAATACCTTGAACTCTGTAAAAAAGATCCCAGTGTTTACGCTACGGCGGCAGAGCGCATGCTGATGGCCATAGGCGAGCCAGAGATGGTCGACACCTCGCAGGACCCGCGCCTTAGCCGGATTTTTTCTAACAAAATCATCAAGCGTTATAAGGCCTTTGCCGATTTTTACGGCATGGAAGAATCCATCCAGCAAATTGTTTCCTATTTTAAACATGCCGCCCAAGGGTTAGAGGAAAAGAAACAAATCCTCTACCTGCTCGGCCCTGTGGGGGGTGGTAAATCGTCATTGGCGGAAATGTTAAAAGCGCTGATGGAAAAAATGCCCATCTACTGCATTAAAGGTTCGCCGGTTTTTGAATCTCCCCTGGGGTTATTTAATGCCGATGAAGATGGCAAAATTTTGCAGGAAGATTACGGCATACCAACGCGCTATTTAAAAACCATTATGTCGCCTTGGGCGGCCAAGCGCCTGCAAGAATTCCATGGCGATATCACCCAATTTAAAGTGGTAAAGGTATACCCATCCATTCTTAACCAAATCGCCATTACCAAAACCGAGCCGGGCGATGAAAACAACCAGGATATTTCCTCGCTGGTGGGCAAGGTGGATATCCGCAAGTTGGAAGAGTTTCCGCAGAACGATCCTGATGCCTACAGTTTCAGCGGCGGCCTCTGCCGCGCCAACCAGGGCTTGATGGAGTTCGTGGAAATGTTCAAGGCGCCAATCAAGGTGCTGCACCCATTGCTGACGGCCACCCAGGAAGGCAACTTCAATTCCACCGAGGGCCTGGGCGCCATACCCTTTGATGGCATTATTCTGGCGCACTCCAACGAATCCGAGTGGCAAAATTTCCGCAACAATAAAAACAACGAGGCCTTTATCGACCGGGTTTATATCGTCAAGGTCCCTTATTGTTTGCGGGTAACGGAAGAAATGCAGATTTACCAAAAACTGCTGCACAACAGTTCCTTATCCAAGGCGCCCTGCGCGCCGGATACCCTGCGCATGCTGGCGCAGTTTTCGGTGCTGTCGCGCCTGAAAGAGCCGGAAAACTCCAACCTGTTTTCCAAAATGCGCGTCTACGATGGCGAGAACCTTAAAGACACAGATCCCCGTGCCAAATCCTTGCAGGAATACAAGGATATGGCCGGTGTGGATGAAGGCATGAATGGGCTGTCGACCCGCTTTGCCTTCAAAATTTTATCCAAGGTGTTTAACTTTGATCCTACCGAAATTGCTGCTAACCCGGTGCATTTGATGTATGTGCTGGAGCAGCAAATTGAGCAGGAACAGTTCCCCAAAGAGGTGCAGGATAAATACTTGGGTGCGCTAAAAGAATTCATTGCCCCGCGCTATGTGGATTTTATCGGCAAGGAAATCCAAACCGCCTACCTCGAATCCTATGCAGAGTACGGCCAGAATATTTTCGATCGCTATGTTACCTACGCCGATTTCTGGATTCAGGATCAGGAATACCGCGATCATGAAACTGGCGAAATCCTTGACCGTGCGGCATTAAACGAGGAGCTGGAAAAAATCGAAAAACCGGCGGGTATTAGCAACCCCAAAGATTTCCGCAACGAAATCGTCAACTTTGTGCTTCGCGCCAAAGCCAGCAATGCCGGCAAAAACCCCGATTGGCGCAGCTACGAAAAATTGCGTACTGTGATCGAGAAGAAAATGTTCTCCAATACCGAGGACTTGCTGCCAGTTATCTCCTTCAATGCCAAGGCCTCGGCGCAGGACAAGAAAAAACACCAGGATTTTGTTCAGCGCATGGTGGAGCGCGGCTACACCGAGAAACAGGTGCGCCTGCTCTCCGAATGGTATTTGCGTGTGCGTAAATCGCAATAGTCAGGGAGGTTGCATCAGGCAGTTTTCCGTTGGCTGGCGTGCACTACAGGTGCTAAGGGTTTGCGATGAGTTACATTATCGATCGACGTTTGAATGCCAAAAACAAAAGTGCGGTTAACCGCCAGCGTTTTTTGCGCCGCTACCGCGAGCAAATTCGCGAGGCGGTATCCGATGCGGTGAGCAACCGCTCGATTCGCGATATTGATAAGGGCGGCAAGGTCAGTATTCCCACCCGCGATATCAACGAACCTGTGATTCATCATGGGGACGGTGGTTTTAACAACCGGGTGTTGCCGGGTAATAAACATTTTTCCGAAGGCGACAAAATTGCCCGCCCGCAAGGTGGTAGTGGTTCAGGCAGTGGCGGTAAACAGGCGAGCAACGAAGGGGAAGGGGAGGATGATTTTTCCTTCACCTTGTCGCAGGAGGAGTTTCTCGATTTTATGTTTGATGGCCTGGAGTTGCCCAACCTGATTAAGCGGCAGCTCTCCGGCATTGAGGAATTTAAAAAAGTGCGCGCCGGTATCGCCAATGAAGGCCAGCCGGGCAAGATCAATATAGTGCGCTCGCTGCGCTCGGCCAATATGCGCCGCATCGCCTTAACCGCCGGCAAGCGCCGTCGCTTGGAAGAAATTGAGCAGCAGTTAGCGGCTATAGATGCGCAACCTGCCAAAATGCGCGACCAGGCTCTGTACGATGCCCTGCACGAAGAGGCGGCGCGCCTGCGTGCGGCCATCAACCGCATTCCCTGGTTGGATACTTTCGACCTGAAATACAACCTGCATATTAAACAGCCCATTCCGCGCTCCAAGGCGGTGATGTTCTGCATTATGGATGTGTCTGGCTCCATGGATCAGGCCACCAAAGAAATCGCCAAGCGTTTTTTTATTTTGTTATACCTGTTTTTGCAGCGCAATTATGAAAAGACCGACATAGTATTTATCCGCCATCACACCAGTGCTAAAGAAGTCGATGAGGATGAGTTCTTCCACTCCCGCGAAACCGGCGGCACTGTGGTATCCAGTGCGTTGAAGTTAATGCACTCCATTATTGAGGATCGCTACTCGCCCAATGAGTGGAATATTTACGGCGCCCAGGCTTCCGATGGCGACAACTGGGGCGATGACTCAGATGTGTGCCGCGACCTGTTGGTGGATAAACTTTTGCCCGCTTGCCAATATTTTTCCTATATCGAAATTACCCCCAATGAGCACCAGTCCCTGTGGCGAATTTATGAAGAGGTGCGCGAGCAGTATCCCGATAAGTTTTCCCAGCAACACATTGTTGGCGCCGAGGATATTTACCCGGTGTTTCGTGAACTCTTCCAGAAGAAGGTCGCATGAATAAGCCTATATTTACTTCCTCGGAATGGAGTTTTGAATTAATACAGGAGTGTGACCAGGTGCTGGCGCAAATTGCGCGCGAGTATGGTTTGGATACCTACCCCAACCAGATTGAGGTGATTAGCTCCGAGCAGATGATGGATGCCTATGCCTCGGTAGGTATGCCGATTGGTTACAACCACTGGTCCTACGGCAAGCACTTTTTATCGACCGAGCACCATTACAAACGTGGGCAAATGGGCCTGGCTTATGAAATAGTGATTAATTCCAACCCCTGTATTGCCTATTTGATGGAAGAAAACACCATGGCTATGCAGGCGCTGGTGATCGCCCACGCCTGCTATGGCCACAATTCGTTTTTCAAAGGCAATTATTTGTTCCGCACCTGGACAGATGCCGGCTCCATTATTGATTACCTGGTGTTCGCCAAAAATTACATCAGCAAATGTGAGGAGCGCTATGGCATTGCCCAGGTGGAGGCGGTGCTCGATTCTTGCCATGCACTAATGAATTACGGTGTTGACCGCTACAAGCGGCCTTACCCGATTTCTGCCCATGAGGAAGAACAGCGCCAGCAGGAGCGCGAAGCCTATTTGCAAAAGCAGGTGAACGACCTGTGGCGCACCATTCCCAAATCCGCTGCCGGTGAAGCGGCTAAACACGCACCGCATTTTCCCCAGGAGCCCCAGGAAAATATTTTGTACTTCCTGGAAAAAAACGCGCCCTTGTTGGAATCCTGGCAGCGCGAGGTGATCCGCATTGTGCGCAAAATCGCCCAGTATTTTTACCCGCAGCGGCAAACCCAGGTGATGAACGAAGGCTGGGCGTGTTTTTGGCACTACACCCTGCTCAATGAACTCTACGACCGCGGTTATGTGACCGATGGTTTTATGTTTGAGTTTTTGCAATCCCACACGGCTGTGATTGCTCAGCCGCCCTACGATAGCCCTTATTACTCCGGTATTAACCCCTATGCCCTGGGATTTTCCATGTTTATGGATATTCGCCGTATTTGCGAAAATCCCACCGCCGAAGACCGCGAATGGTTTCCGGATATTGCCGGTAGCGATTGGAATAAAACCCTGCATTTCGCCATGCAAAACTTTAAGGATGAAAGTTTTATTTTGCAGTTTTTGTCACCCAAGGTAATGCGCGATTTAAAACTCTTCAGCATAGTGGATGACGACCAGCAGGAGAAAATCCAGGTGAATGCCATTCACAATGAATTGGGCTTTCGCAAATTGCGCGAAGCCTTGGCGGGGCAGTACAACCTGGGCAATCGCGAACCCAATTTGCAAATGGTGGATGTGAATGTGCGCGGTGATCGCTCGCTCACGCTGCACCAC
>CAMLRI010000014.1 GCA_946482385.1 uncultured Cellvibrio sp. | reverse complement strand
GTTATTGCCCAAAGGCACTCACGATTACGCCAAATTTATCCGCCCCTCGGAATTGGCGCAGTGGCTCCGTGCGGCTGGTTTGGAGCTGCAAGCCATGACCGGTATGACCTACAACCCCATCACCAAACGCTACAAACTCAACCCGCAGGATGTGAGCGTGAACTACCTGATACACGCGAAAAAAGTGAGCGACTGATGAACCAAGCAATACGCGCTGTTATGTTCGACCTGGACGGCACACTACTGGATACAGCGCCGGATTTTGTCGTGGTGGTCAACCAGCTTTTGCGTGAGCAAGGGCGCCCCACCCTGCCCGATGAGCTCATCCGTGCCGGCGTTTCCAACGGCTCCAAAGCCCTGATCAAATTGGCCTTTGGTATCGACGAATCCCACAGCGACTTCGAGCCTTTGCGCCAGCGATTATTGGAGTTGTATTTGCAACATATTGCGGTGCATACCAAACCCTTCCCCGGCATTGAAAACCTGCTGGAAAAACTGGCGCAACACCAAATCGCCTGGGGCATAGCAACCAACAAGCCGGCGGCCTATACACTGCCACTCATGGCGGCTCTCAATATGCAGCCAGCGCCAGCCAGTGTGATCTGCCCCGACCATGTGCAGCGCAGCAAGCCGGACCCGGAATCCATGCTGCTCGCCAGCACACAGCTAGGCTGCAAGCCACAGCAAATTATTTTTGTCGGCGACCACAAGCGCGATATAGATTGCGGCCGCGACGCCGGCAGCATCACCATTGCCGCCGCCTATGGTTATGTCGATGAAGGCGATGACCCCGCCAACTGGAATGCCGACCACTGCGTCAGCCACGCCGATGAGATATGGCCTATTATCCAGCAATATTTATGACGGCTCGCGGCATTAGTGTCAGCCAGAATGGCACTTGCCGCCGCACCACCAAGAGATAACGCTTTATGCACACCACCCAGCTACAAATCCCCGCAAACTTCAGCCTGTCGCCCCATGCCCTGGCCGATAAAATTATTCTGGTGACTGGCGCTGGCGACGGCATCGGCAAGGTGGCCGCAAAAACCTTTGCCAGCTGTGGCGCCACCGTCATTTTGTGCGGCCGCACCCTGGGCAAACTGGAGAAGGTGTACGACGAGATTGAAGCGGCCGGCCATCCGCAGCCAGCGATATTCCCGCTCAATTTGGAAAGCGCCACCGAGCAGGATTGCGATGCAGTGTGCAATGCCATTGCCGATAGCTTTGGCCGCTTGGATGGTTTGCTGCACAACGCTGCCGACCTGGGCGAACGCACACCCATCAGCAACTATTCCGTGGGCGCCTGGCAGCGCTGTATGCAGGTTAATGTGAATACGCCTTTTATGCTGACCCAGGCTTTGCTGCCGCTACTGGAGCAATCCACCAGCGCCAGCGTGCTTTTCACCAGTTCCAGTGTGGCGTTTCAAGGTCGCGCGTTTTGGGGGGCTTATGCCGCCTCCAAGGCGGCCCAGGAAAACCTGATGCAAACCCTGGCCGACGAACACGAAGGTATCAGTAAAATTCGCTTCAACAGTATCAACCCCGGCGGCACCCGCACCCGCATGCGCGCCAAAGCCTATCCGGCGGAAGACCCGAACAGCATTAAATCACCTGAGGCATTAATGCCGGGTTATGTGTATTTGCTGGGGGATGAATCTGCAGGTATGAGCGGCGTTTCTTTTCATTACGCCTAGCCGTTACCCGTAAATAAACAGAGGGGATAAGAGAAAGCGGCTAACTGCCGCTTTTTTGCATGACTTCCAACAGCGAAGCCTCGGCGCGGGATAACCCGCAGCGACGGGCAACTTCTTCAGCATCCATGCCCATTTTGAACAATTGCGCCGCCTGTGAATAAGGCTGGAATTCTTCGTCCTGGTAGTAATCCATTTTTTCCGGTTTTTGTTGGGCGGCGTTTTGCAAACGTTTTTCCATCGCCATTAACCGCTGCCCCATTCCCACAGAACCACTGCTGGATGCGGCCACTTCGCGCGTCAAACGCTGCAACAGTTTTTCTGTTTCGCGCGCCTGGCGGCGCACCAGGCGCAAGCTCAATAGCGCCAGCACCAGGGCCAGTAAACTCACCCCGGCGCAAATCGCCAAACCCCATTCCAGATTGGTCATGCCGGTTCCTAGATATCTTCCAGCTCTGACCACTCTTCACTGGTCAGCAATTTATTCAGGTCAATCAAAATCAACAGCTCGTTGTTTTTGTGGCACACGCCCTGGATAAACTTGGCGCTTTCCTCGTTGCCAACGTTGGGGGCCATTTCAATTTCTGACTGGCGCAGGTAAACCACTTCCGCCACGCTATCCACCAAAATGCCAATAACGTGGCGATCCGTTTCGATAATGACGATACGGGTATTGTCGGTAATTTCACCGCTGGAGAGGTTAAAGCGATGGCGGGTATCGATCACCGTCACCACATTGCCGCGCAGGTTGATAATACCCAACACATAGGACGGCGCACCTGGCACAGGCGCAATTTCGGAGTAGCGCAGCACTTCCTGCACCTGCATCACGTTGATGCCATAGGTTTCACCATCCAGGCGAAAAGTCACCCATTGCAGCACTGGGTCATCACTGGTGCTTTTATTTTTTACAACATCGTTAGCCATGCTCGGTATCCTCTGCAAACCCGTCGCTTACACAAATGGGCGTCAATAATAGGGGTAAAACCTGTGTTTTCAATAACATTTGCTTGCCGTAACCGGCGATCTTTATAGCATTGAATAGTCATAACTATAGCCAAGCGATGCCCAGCTGCCAGCTTTTGCCGCCAATCGCTTTTGCCTCAATCAATGGGCAGCACTGCGGTTAAAGTTTTTGTCCGCCTCAATCAGCATCTGGCCAATACGCGGAATATCCAGCAGCGCACACATATGCTCCTTTACCGTTCCCGCCAACCAGGGGCGCTTGCTGCGGTCGCTGCGCCATTTCACATCATCCGGGTGCAGGGTTATGGGTTGGTTAACTGAATCCACCGCTAACCCCCAGGGCACGCCATTAATGGAAACCACATATTTGGCCGTTGTTAGAAACTGAGGGTCGTAACGCTCGGGCATCACAAACTTAGCCGTGTTAACCGTGCGGATTTTGCCCGCATTGGTGGGCTGCAAGCCCATAAACCAATCGGCCTGGCCAAACAAAGGCGTCAACTCATCGGTGAGCGGTTGTATTTGCCCCAAGGCCACCAAGGGCACAGCCAGGGTCAAACCCGACACACTGAACAGCAATACATCAAAGCGCGATTGCGCCCACACTGGCCGGCCGTTTTCCAACCATTCAACCCCCTCCAATTGATAGGAGTGAAGTTGGGCGTCTTCAACAGCCTCGACTGGTTCGGATACTGGCGCACTCGGCTCTGCCAATAGGGCCTCAGCTGCCGGGGCTTCTATCTCCCACTCCTGGATTTCATCGGGGCGATACTGAAAGGCAGTCTGGGTCACAGGCGCCGCCAAAGATTCCTCAACCTTTACCTCGGGCGCAGTGGCCGTCTCCATCAACAACTGGGTGCGCGCCGATTGCAGCAGCTTCTCCAGCTTTTGTTTTTGCTCCTGGCTTTGCTGGGGTTCCGGCTCGGCATAGTGAGCTACAGGTGCGACCAAATTGAGTTTTTTCTTGGCTGCCGGCGGTTTTGATGCGGAGGTTTTGTGCGGCAAAGGAACCACCCGCCCACTTGCCGCGGCCCAGTTGGCAGGCTGCACGGCGGGGGCATCCAGCAAGCTGCCGCTGGCTTCATCGCCACCCAGCAGATCGTCGAAATAGCTGCTCAGGCTTTCATCGGGGGATTTGATATCGGCCATAGATCACCCCAGGCTGGCAGTATTAGCCAGCTTGAGTTCGGCCTGTTCCTGAGCCTGGATAGATTTTTTAAGCCAGTGCCACAAAGAAGTGTAGGCCTCCACACCGCGGGCACTTGGGTCGAATAGATGTGGCGGCACACCCGCCTTGCTGGCATCGCGGAAACGGGTATCCACAGGCACATGGCCCGCCCAAACTTGATCGGGATAGGTATTGCGGATACTGCGCAAACTGGTCACCGATGCCTGGGTGCGGCGGTCAAACATCACCGGCACTATGGAGTAGTTCAGCGGTTTTTTGCGCGAACGCGACATCATCGCCAGGGTGTTCACCATTTTTTCCAGGCCCTTTAACGCCAGGAACTCGGTTTGCACCGGCACCACCAGCCACTGGCAAGCCGCCAGGGCGTTGATCATCAACACACCCAATAAGGGGGGAGAATCGATAATCACATAGTCGTAATCCTGTTGGATCAGTGCCAATGCCCGTTGGATCACCAAGCCCATGCCATCCTGGCCTATGGCCTGGCGCTCGAGGGTCGCCAAGGCGGTAGTGGCAGGCAGTATGTGGAGATGGGGAAAATCCGTTGCTTTGACCAGGCGCTGCACCGATTCGCGCGTTAAGGTCTTGCGCTCCTGGAACAGGCTGTAGCTACTTAGCGCCTGGGCATCTGGATCCAGGCGGAAATAGGTGGATAAAGAGCCGTGTGGGTCCAGATCCAATAGCAAAACGCGCTGCCCTTCAGCGGCGATCAAGCCCCCCAAGGCAACACTAGTGGTGGTTTTACCTACCCCACCCTTTTGATTGGCTACGGCAATTACACGCACCCTTTAGTCCTCGCCTGCGTCAAAGTTCAGGCAGTTTGAGAAGTTATTCACACAATGAGTTACAGTCTAGCAAGCTCTATGCCTATTCTCTCTATAAAAATCAAACCCTTACTCCAGACAGCTCATCCAGTCTCGCAAATAGCCACCCAGGCGGTAAAAACCCGCTAGCACACCGAGAATAAAAGTTTAGCAGCAGATAATTGGCGCAGACATGGGATAAAAATTAACCACAAAACGGCAGCCATTGGCCGCCCGGCGGCAAGGGGGATCAGGGGGAGGTTGTTGCAGGCTCAGGATTGATCTGCCGGGGTTTTACCTGGGGGCGATCCATTTTGCGTTTGGCCACCATAATGGCTACCCGACGATTCTGTGCCCGGCCCTCGGGTGTGGCATTACTCGCCACAGGCTGAAATTCACCATAACCCACAGCCGCCAAGCGTTCGGGCGCCACCCCTTTGCTGGCCAGGAGTTTGACGATGGCGCTGGCCCTGGCGCTGGACAGCTCCCAGTTGGTAGGGAACTTGGCGCTGTTGATGGGCACGTTGTCGGTAAAGCCTTCCACCTGGATGGGGTTGCTATAGCCTTTGAGGATGCCGGCAATTTCATCAAAAATCGCCTGGGCCTGGGCACTGGGGTCGGCATTGCCAGAGGCAAACAAAATGCTGTCTTTTAATTCAATTTGCAGCCACAGCTCATTGCTGGACACCTGAATTAATTCCTCATCCATTAACTGGCTAAATTTTTCGCTCACCAGATCGGAAATTTGCGCCAGCTCGTCACTGGTTTTCACGGCGTCTTCCTGGTTGCTGGGCTGGGTGGAATCCTTGGGGGCCTGGTCGCTAATTATCGGCACCTGTTCGTCGTTGGTTACCTGCTCAACCGCGGTTTTGCCCATTTCAACGGGGGTGATCACATCATTCGATGGCGAGAGCTGGGTGGCCGGGTCGGGATTGGCCTGGGCATCATTGGGCTGGTTGAACGCCTGCACAAAGGTTTCCGACAGCACGCGGTATTTGCTTTCATTAACTTGCGAAATGGAATACATCACCACAAAAAACGCAAACAGCAAGGTGATGAAATCCGCATAGGAAATCAACCAGCGCTCATGGTTTACATGGATTTCTTCGCGTCTGCGACGGGGCATGGTCAATACCGGTAGTCCCCTTTAGGGGATGCAATTAGTGAGGGTGCAAATAACCGTTGAGTTTCATTTCAATGGAGCGCGGGTTTTCACCGTCGGCAATGGCAATAATGCCTTCAATAATTAACTCGCGGTACTGGGTGTTTTCATTCACACACATACGCAACTTATTGGCGATGGGGATAAACAATAAATTGGCCAAAGCGACACCATAAATAGTGGCCACAAAGGCCACGGCAATGCCTGGGCCAAGGGTGGAGGGATCGGCCAGGTTATTCATCACATGGATCAACCCCATCACCGCACCAATAATGCCGATAGTGGGCGCATAACCGCCCATGGATTCATAAAATTTAATAGCATCCAGGTCGCGCTGCTCGTCCACAATCATGTCGGTTTCCAGCACCCGGCGAATCACTTCCGGCTCATTGCCATCCACCAGCAGCTGCAAACCTTTTTTGGCAAATTTATCTTTTTCGCGCTCGGATACATTTTCCAAACCGAGCAATCCATCTTTGCGCGCGGCAGCCGCCCAGCGGGCAATATTGCTGACACCCTGCTTAAAAGGAACATAGGGCGGTTTAAAAACCCAGGCGACAATTTTTAAGGCGCGCTTCAAACTATTTTTTGGCGTTTGCAGCATGGCCGCCCCCAGGGTGCCGCCCAACACAATAAACGCCGCCGGGCCATTGAGCAGCGTTGATATGCCGCCACCCTCCATAAAATTGCCGCCAATAATGGCCGCAAAACCAATAATGACACCGATAATGCTGAGCAAATCCATTAGATAACCTCACGCGCCAGGCGCGGGCCGATTTCCTTCAGGCTGAGCACCTTATCGCTCAACCCGGCTTTGGCGACCGCCATGGGCATACCGTAAATCACACAGCTGGCTTCATCTTGCGACCAGAGTGCTGAGCCGGCATCTTTTAACAGGCGCGCGCCCTGGCAACCATCCGACCCCATACCGGTTAGCACCACACCCAATACTTTATCGCCAAAGGCATTGGCCGCTGAGCCAAAGGTAATATCCAGCGAGGGCTTGTAATTAATCCGCTCATCATCGGCAATCACCCGCACACAGCCACCGTTGCGTTTATCCAACATCAACTGTTTGCCACCGGGTGCAAGCAACGCCAAGCCTGGCTCCAGCAAGTCGCCATCCACCGCTTCGCGCACGCGGATATGACACTGTTTGTTCAGGCGTTCGGCAAAGGCCTTGGTGAAGTTTTCCGGCATGTGCTGCACCAACACAATGGGCAGCGGAAAATTGGCCGGCAAAGGAATCAGCACCTCACCCAGGGCAACAGGCCCACCGGTAGAGGCGCCGATCACCAATAATTTGGGCTGTTTTTTCAGACGATAAGTATCGGCCGCCGCTGATTTGGTGGATACAGGGGCAGAGCTGCTGCTCGCTGGAATGCTGGTGGATCGCGCCAGGGATGAGGGCGCACTGGATGTCGGCGCAGGCCTGGCCGGTGCGGCAGGAGCCACTTTGGGTTCGGCTGCGGTATCGCTAGCGGGAAAATGCACCGCGGAACCCGCAAGGGTTAATAAACGCTCGTGGAGCTTTTGTTTTAAGGCCGCGGAATTGCGCGAAACCTCGGCAAAATCTTTAGGGATAAAATCCAGCGCGCCCGCCGCCAACGCATCCAGGGTAATTTTGGCGCCCTCATAGGTCAGCGAAGAAAACATCAGAATAGGGACTTTGCGATTGGCCATGATGTGCTTGATAGCCGTTACGCCATCCATCACCGGCATTTCAAAATCCATGGTGATGATGTCCGGCTTTAATTCCGCCGCTTTTTCTACCGCTTCACGGCCATTGCTGGCGATACCAATCACCTTAAGATCGGGATGCTCATTAATAATTTCCTTCAGGCGATGCTGAAAAAAATTAGAATCATCAACCACCAACACCCTGACCGGCATTTCACCTACTCCGCAGCCATTAGCCGCTTATTACCAGCGCCAAAAGCGCAAAATTAACTGTGACCCCAGGTAGCAGAACCACGCGCATAACGGCGCAACAAGCTGGGAATATCGAGAATCAAGGCAATAGTGCCATCGCCAGTAATAGTGGCGCCGGCCATGCCCGGTGTGCCCTGGAGCATTTTGCCCAGGGGCTTGATGACCACCTCTTCCTGGCCGATTAACTGATCCACCACAAAGCCAACGCGGCGCGTACCCACAGTAACAATAACCACATGGGCATTATCGGGGCGATCGCCATAGGAATTTTTAACCAGCCAATCTTTCATATAGAACAAGGGTATGGCCTGGTCGCGAATGGCAATACAATCCTGGCCATCCACCACATGGGATTTGGTTAAATCCATATGGAAAATTTCGTTCACACTCACCAGCGGGAAGGCAAAAGTTTGTTTGCCTAACATAAACATCAAGGTGGGCATAATCGCCAGGGTAAGCGGCACTTTAATAATAAAACGCGTGCCTTTACCCAATTCAGATTTAATTTCCACTGTGCCGTTGAGCTGGGTGATTTTGGTTTTCACCACATCCATACCCACACCGCGGCCAGACACATCGGAAATTTCTTTTTTGGTGGAAAAACCTGGCGCAAAAATTAAATTGTAAGCTTCGGTATCGGATAAACGGTTGGCGGTATCTTCATCGAACATACCCTTCTCAACCGCGATGCGACGCAGTTTGGCCGGGTCCATACCGGCGCCATCGTCGCTGATTGACAGCAGTATATGATCGCCTTCCTGTTCAGCCGCCAACACCACCTGGCCAATACGGGGCTTGCCATTGGCTTCGCGTACCTCGGGGAACTCAATACCATGGTCAACCGAGTTACGCACCAAGTGCACCAGTGGATCAGCCAGGGCTTCCACCAGGTTTTTATCCAGGTCGGTTTCTTCGCCCACCAATTCCAGGTTAATTTCTTTGCGCAGGCTGCGCGCCAAATCGCGCACCACACGCGGAAAGCGGCCAAACACTTTTTTGATTGGCTGCATGCGGGTTTTCATCACCGAGGTTTGCAAGTCGGCGGTTACTACATCCAGGTTTGCCACCGCCTTGGACAGGGCTTCGTTGTTGGATGAGCTGCCCAATCGCACCAGGCGATTGCGCACCAATACCAACTCACCCACCATGTTCATAATGTCGTCGAGGCGCTGGGTATCGACGCGCACGGTGGTTTCCACCTGGGGCGCATCTTTATCTGTGTTGTTATTGGCTGCCGGTGCGGGCGCAGCAGCTGGCGCGGCGGCGGGTTTGGGGGCTTCCGCTTTTTTGGCGGGCGCCGCTGCCGGTTTGGGTGTTGGTTTTACCTCGGCAGCGGCAACTTTATTGGCAGGAGCCGACGCTGCCACTGGGGCTGCCGCTGTGGCAGCTTGTGTGCCTGGGCCCTTACCCTTACCGTGCAGCTGATCGAGCAGTGCTTCAAATTCGTCGTCGTTAATTAAATCCGAACCGCCACTGGCAATTGCCGCTGGTGGAGCAGTTGCTACAGAAGGAGTTGAGGCTGGAGCTGGGGCTGCTGCAGCACCTGTGCCCGGCCCTTTGCCCTTGCCATGCAACTGATCGAGCAATGCCTCGAATTCATCTTCGCTAATTTCATCGCCCGATGAACTTGCACTGGCAGCTGGAGCGACGGCTGCCGCTGTTGGAGTCGGCGCCGCCGCTTCGGCAACACCCGGCCCTTTGCCTTTGCCATGGAGTTGGTCGAGCAAGGCTTCAAATTCGTCTTCACTGATTTCATCGCTCGATGACACTGGCGCACTGCTTGCTGCGCCCGTGCTGGTGCTTGCTGCGCCCGCGCTTGCGACGGCTGCAGGGCTGGGCACCGTGTTACCGGCAATTGCATCGAGCAACTGCTCAAACTCGGCGTCGGTGATATCGCCTTCCGCCACAGGAGCGCTGGTTGCAGCGCTAGTAACAACAGCTGGCTCTGAATAGGTTTCGGCGGCAGCGGCTTCGTTCAGATCTTCACAGGAAACCAACCGCTCCAGTGCGGCAAGCAAAGAGGGATCTACCGGTGGCAACTCTTCCCGCTGGGATACCAACTCAAATTGTTGGTTCACCATATCCAAGGCCTGCAGTACCACATCCATTAATTCTGAGGTGACTGTGCGCTTACCATTGCGCAAAATATCGAACAGGTTTTCGGTAACGTGACAGCACTGCACCATAGGGGTCAACGACAAAAAACCTGCGCCGCCCTTTACCGTGTGAAAACCACGGAAAATAGCATTAAGCAGGTCTTTGTCTTCAGGGCGCTGTTCCAAGTCGACCAGCTGCTGATTCAGGCGCTCCAGTATCTCGCCCGCCTCAACCAGAAAGTCCTGAAGAATATCTTCGTCGTCGCCGAAACTCATTCAACTTTCCTCATTTGCCTGGGATTAAACCCAAGCGTTAAATCCAGCCGCCATAGCGGCTCGATAATGACTCGTTTTAATTGCGCTAGAAGCCAAGGCTCGACAAAAGATCGTCAACCTCATCCTGCCCGGACACCACATCGGCACGCTCTTTATTGATTTGCGGCCCTTCGGCTTCGGTTTTGCGTTTTTCGCCAATGGCGCGGTCGTGTTCGTCCCGTTCCAGGTTATCGGCAAGGCCGGCAACTTCTTCAACCTGACTGGCAATACGCACCAGGCTAACCAAATCTTTTTCCACGTCGTTGATCAAACCAATCACGCGCTTTAGCACCTGGCCGGTGAGATCCTGGAAGCCTTGCTCCAGCACTATGTCTTGCAGATTTTTATTGAGCTGCTCGGTACCGGCGACCATTTGCCCTAAAAAGCCATCCATACGATCGTAGAGTTGGCGAAATTCATCGGCGCTCATTTCACGCCGTTTCAGGCGAGCCCACTCACCGCGCAGATTGCCTGCCTCCTGCCCCAGGTTCATGGCGATAGGCGCTGCCTCATCGACCATATCCATGGTTTTTTCCGCTGCCTTTTGCGTCAGCTCAATCACGTAATTGAGGCGATTGGAGGCATCATGGATATCGGAGTTGGCGATCTTGGGCGGCTCTTTGCTGAGATCGGCATCGACATTGAAATTAACAATCGCATCGTGCAGCCCGCGTGTCAGGCGCCCTACGGATTGGAAGATGTGCCGGTCGCGCGCCTGGGTTAAGGATTGAATCAATACCGAGGCTTCTTCGTAATGGCTGTTTTGCAACTTTTCAGTTAGCAGTTTGGCGCACTCTTTAAGTTCAGCCACAAATTCGGTATTGGCGGATGATTGGATGTCGGATGCCATTGCAATGCCTTTTTATTATGGTGTTGGGCGTAACTTAGCCTACGCGCTCAAAAATCTTTTCGATTTTTTCTTTTAGCGCTTGCGCCGTAAACGGCTTGACTACATACCCATTCACCCCGGCCTGGGCGGCCTCGATAATTTGGTCGCGCTTGGCCTCTGCCGTTACCATTAATACCGGCAGGGTGCGCAATTTTTCGTCGGCGCGCACCGCTTTAAGCAGGTCTATACCCGTCATGCCGGGCATGTTCCAGTCGGTCACCAAAAACTGGAAATCGCCGTTCTTTAGCATCGGCAAGGCGGTGACACCGTCGTCCGCTTCGTGGGTATTGGCAAAACCCAAGTCGCGCAGTAAGTTTTTAATAATCCGTCGCATTGTTGAAAAGTCGTCAACAATCAGGATTTTCATGTTCTTATCCAATGCAAACCTCCACTAACCCTGGCGGGAAATTCGTTTATTCATAGTCTAGTCGGGGTTGAAGCTTAGGCCAGCAGCTGCCGCCTAAATCATCAACTTTTAATGCGAATCATAGCCTAAAACCGTGCTTTATAAGCGGTTTGGCAATATCCAGCCGAGCCTTGGCCTTAAACACCAGGCATCAGGCGCCTCGCCAGCCACTCATTTTTTGCCTTAGGCGGGCGGCCGCCTGGCTGTGAATCTGGCTTACCCGGGATTCACTGACCCCTAGCACCAAACCGATTTCCTTCAGGTTTAATTCCTGGTCGTAATAGAGCGCCAGCACCATACGCTCGCGCTCTGGTAAGCTGCCAATGGCATCCACCAAGGCGCGCTTAAGATGGTCGCGCTGCATACCTTCGAGGGGGCTGGCGAACACACTGCTGTGCTCGGAACCATCGATATTGCTGTCTTCTTCGCCGAAGGTTTCCTCGTAGCTGAACAAGCGTGCGCCCGAGGAGTCTTGCAGCATCAGGAAGTAATCGGACAAGCTGACGCCAAGCTCCTCGGCCACCTCGGTATCGCTGGCATCGCGACCGGTGCGGGCTTCGACAGTGGCTATAGCCTGGGAGATACGGCGGGCATTGCGGTGCACCGAGCGTGGCACCCAATCGCCGCGGCGCATTTCATCGACTATGGCACCGCGAATGCGGATACCGGCATAGGTTTCAAAACTGGCACCGCGGGAGGCATCGTATTTTTGTGAGGCTTCGATCAGGCCGATCATGCCTGCCTGGATCAGATCTTCCACCTGTACCGAGGCGGGCATACGCAACATCATGTGATAGGCAATACGCTTTACCAAAGGCGCGTAGTCTTCGATATTTATGGGGTTCTCGATAAACTGTTTTTTATCGTACATGGCTAAACCGTTGACTGCGGCCATTACCCAGCACCTTTATTGCTTCTCTCATCTATCTATAACGCTGCATGCTGTGCCGCAATTACCCGGCATAACATCAGCAGTCGCCAAAGCCAAGGCATTAGCGCGCATTGGCGGCTAACAACAGGCGTTCGACAAAAAACTCCAGGCGCCCGGTTGGGGAGCTGGGCAAGGGCCAGCGATCCACCACCTGCGCCAAACCGCGAATAGCAACTGCCGCTTTGGAAGCAGGTGCGAATTCCAGCAGCGCTTTTTGCTTTTGCACGGCTTTGCGTACATTTTCATCAAACGGAACCTGGCCAATAAACTGCAAGGTGACATCGAGGAAACGCTCGCACACCCCATTGAGTTTGTTAAACATATTCTGCCCTTCAGCGGCGGTGCGCGTCATATTGGCAACCACGCGGAAACGGGTCATGCCGTATTCCTTGTTGAGCAGTTTGATTAGCGCGTAGGCATCGGTAATGGATGAAGGCTCGTCGCACACCACAACTATGACTTCGTTGGCGGCGCGCACAAAACTGATGACGGTATCGGAAATACCGGCGGCGGTATCGATGACCAACACATCCACTTGATCCGAGAGTTCATTGAAGGCATTGATCAGCCCGGCGTGTTCGGCGGGGCTGAGTTCGGCCATGCGCTGCACGCCCGAAGAGGCCGGCACAATTTTGACACCGCCAGGCCCGGTGACCAGCACCTCGCTCA
>CAMLRI010000013.1 GCA_946482385.1 uncultured Cellvibrio sp. | reverse complement strand
CGCGACATGATCGCCAGCTCGACTTTGGAGCTGGGTGCACAAAATGTAAACGAGGAAGAAAAGGGCGCGTTAACCGGTGAAGTGTCTGCGCAAATGCTGGCAGATATGGATTGCAAATTTGTGATAATCGGTCACAATGAGCGCCGCCGAATTCAGGGTGAAACCGACGCGCGCGTAGCGCGTAAATTTGTAGCTGCACAAAGTGCTGGGTTGATTCCCATACTCTGTGTCGGCGAGTCCCTGGAAATGCGCGATCAGGGGCAGCATCTGGAAGTTATAGATAAGCAATTATCTGCTGTTCTGGATGTAGTAGGCCTGGATGCGTTTGCCAATGCAGTTATTGCTTACGAGCCAGTTTGGGCTGTAGGTACAGGCAAAACGGCAACCCCGGCGCAAGCGGCCGAAGTGCATGGTTTTATTCGCCAGCGCTTGGGCAAGTTAGCGCAGCAAGTAAGAATTTTATACGGCGGCAGTGTTAAGGCCCATAACGCCCAGGAACTGTTTGCCATACCTGACATAGATGGTGCTTTGTTGGGTGGTGCGTCGCTCGACGCTGAAGAATTTATCGCCATATGTGCAGCGGCTAACTAGCTGGCACTGACTGATTAAACTCGACGAGATCAGCAATGGAAACTTTTGTATTAGTGATTCACGCCTTGACCGCTTTGATTATTGTGGGCCTGGTGTTGGTGCAACAAGGTAAGGGCGCAGCCATGGGTGCTGCCTTTGGTTCGGGCGCTTCGCAAACCGTGTTTGGTAGCGAGGGCAGTGGCAATTTCTTTACCCGTGCCACTTGGATTTTGGCCACAGTATTTTTCTGCACCAGTTTTGGTTTGGCTGTAATAGCCAAAAATCATTCAAAAGTGGCGACCGAAGGTTTGGTTGTTCCTGCTGTGCAGCAAGAAGTTCCTGTTGCGCCCGCCACAGATGTTCCTGCCGCGACAGAAATCCCCGCTGCAGAAGTTCCTGCGGCCGATGTACCAGCTGCAGATGTTCCGAGTTCAACTCAGTCAGAGTAAGAGTAAAAAGTTTAGCCCCGGTGGTGGAATTGGTAGACACGCTATCTTGAGGTGGTAGTGGCGAATGCCGTGCCGGTTCGAGTCCGGCCCAGGGCACCAATCGTTGTTAGAGTTAAAGACAATTCGACACGTACAAAAAACCCGCAGCAATGCGGGTTTTTTGTTTGTGCATTTTGTGGCACGCAATAGCGGCGTTTTCTTTTGGGTTCGCAAATTCATGAGCGATGCTTTTATTAATCAGTATCAACGCTTGCGCCTGCGCCGCTTGGCCGAATCGACGCGGGAATTTTTGGCGCGCGGTAAATCGGTGGAGCGCTGCGAGCGGTGCCAGTTGGCTGTTTATGCCTGTATTTGCCCCTGGTGCCCGGCACTACATAGCCGCTGTGAGTTTGTGCTCTTGATGCACCGCGATGAGGTGTTTAAACCAACCAATACCGGGCGCTTGCTGGCGGATGTATTGCCACAGCAAACCCATGTGTTTTGTTGGAGCCGCACAGATGCCGATGTGGAATTACTGGCGTTGCTGGCCGACCCGCAGCGTTTATGCCTGGTGGTTTTTCCGGTGGAGGCGGCCGAAGTGGCCGCCAACCGCCGCCAGTTGGTCACCAGCTTGCCGGATGATGGCCGTATCCTCACCTTTATTTTGCTCGATGGCACCTGGAAGCAAAGTGGGCGCATGTTCCATTTAAGCCGCTGGTTGGATGCTGTGCCCTGCGTACAGCTGCCAGCGGTGGATGCGGCGGCCTATGCCGTGCGTAAATCCCATCAGGATCACTATGTGTCCACGGCCGAGGCGGCGGCACTGTGCCTGCGCTTGGCGCAGGAAGAGGCGGTTGCACAGGGCTTGATGGATTATTTCCAGGTATTTAACCAGCACTATCTGGCCACCCGGGGTTGTTATAACCCGGCTGTAGGTGAGGCCCATGAGCGTTTGGCGCTGTTGCGCTCCCCGAGGCTGTTGTCTGCGCCCTAGGTCGCTGTGGCTGGCGTTGACTGTAGTCGATTTCCTACAAGATTTACCGATCTTGACGACTATATTGCCCAGGGGGACTTGCCCATAATGAGCATCACAGGGAGGTTGTAGGGATGCAGAGTCGACCAAGCAGGGTCAAAGGAAGCGACTAATTTAGCAGGAAGCTGGCGGTAGTGATGTGTTGATTCCTCAGCATCAGTGCCGGGTAAAAGGAACAGCGGGGCGCCCTAGGGTGCCCCGTTTTGTTTTGTCGATTTTATTTCTGTACCCCTGGCTTTTTTCTCCATAAACCCCCGCACCCGCGCCAGCAGAAAGCTGGCTTGATCTTCCTCGACCACTTTGGGGTGGTTGTCCAGTTGAACCTGTTGGTAATAGCCCAATTTGTTACGCATGGCTGCCGCCTTGTGGTGTTTGCGCTGAATTTTTTGTTGGATATCCGCTGGGGCAAAAAAGATGTCCATTACCGGCAACTGCGCCTGGTTGAGGCTGGCTTCCAGTTCGGCTTTGCTGAGCGGCTCTTGTGCTTGCAGGTTGGTGATTACCAGTGCCTGTAATGGCCCATCCACCGTATTGGGGTCCAGGCGATTGGGCTTGATGGATGGGCTGAGCAGCTGCATGGTCCAGTAAAGTGAACTGTTGTCCACCAGCACCACCAGGTTGAATTGGCCTTTTTCATTGAGGAATGCCAGGGCGGCCAACAAATAGGCTTTGATGAGTTGCTCGCGGGCGATGGGGGTGGGGCGGCTGGCTTGGCTACTGCTGGCGCTTGCCTCTGCCGGGCTGGCCTCCGCAGGAGGTGGCTCCACTGGGGTGGTTGTTTCTGGGGGGGCGGCTGTTGGGGCTGGGGTGGCGGTTGGATCTTGGCTGGCCGCTTCGCCCTCAGCTATAGCTTCAGCAGTTGTTGCCGCGCTGGTGATTTCCCGCTCGGGCGGCGCGGGTGGGTAAGCCTGGGGCAGGGTAACTGCCAGGGTTTCCCAGCCGTGCAAGGGTAAATTTTGGCGCAGGTTTTCCAGCTCGGGTGGCCAGGATTGCGGATCTTCCGCCGCATGGAGCAGCAGGAGTGCCCCCTTGGTCACCCTGGCTTGGGTGGGGCGGTAAAGTACCAAAATCTTGCCTTCACTGGTGTCCAGCCAATGGCTTTCATCGGCCAGGGCTTCGGCCAGCAACTGCTTGGGGCGCAGGCGGCGGTCACTAACCGAGGCGTTGGCGGCACTGCTGGGGGCGTTTGCAGTGGTGGCCGCAGGGGCTGTTGCTGCATCGGGTGCTGGCGCAGTTGCGGCTTCCTCGCTGGGAGCCTTCTGGTTTGGATCCTGTGCCTGGAGGTGGGTGGAAAATATCGCCAAGTTCCACAACAACAGGGTGACTAGCTGGGCTGGTAAGCGCGAGGAGTGCTTCATTGGCGTTATCTTTTCCTGTGGGTTGCGAAAGCCTGCGTGGCGCAGGGTAAAATGCACGCGGACAATTTCAGGTAATCGGACATTTTATGCAGAACTTTAAGCGCGATTTCAAAATAGCCCCCTCCATTCTTTCTGCCGATTTTGCCCGTTTGGGGGAGGAAGTGGAAAAGGTACTCGCCGCCGGTGCCGATATTGTTCATTTTGATGTGATGGATAACCACTATGTGCCCAACCTTACCTTTGGCCCCATGGTGTGTAAGGCATTGCGTAACTACGGCATCAGCGCGCCCATTGATGTGCATTTAATGGTGGAGCCGGTGGATGACCTGATTGTCCAGTTTGCCGATGCCGGCGCCACCTATATCACCTTCCACCCCGAAGCCTCGCGCCATGTCGATCGCTCCCTGCAGCTGATTAAAAGCAAGGGCTGCAAGGCCGGCCTGGTGCTCAACCCTGCCAGTACCCTCGACCAGATCAAGCATGTAATGGATAAGCTCGATATGCTGTTGCTCATGTCGGTTAACCCCGGTTTTGGCGGCCAGCAGTTTATTCCCTATGTGCTCGACAAGCTGCGCGAAGCGCGTGCGCTGATTGACGGTGCCGGACTGGCCACCCGCCTTGAGGTTGATGGTGGTGTTGGTTTGGGCAATATACGCGCGGTGGCCGAAGCCGGCGCCGACACCTTTGTGGCTGGCTCGGCAATTTTTGGTGCAGACGATTACGCGCAGGTGATCGCCGAAATGCGCGCCCAGTTGGCCCTGGTGTAGCGGCTTTGGTGTAACGGATTGTTCAATCGCTGGTAAACCTTCTGCTTTTTTAAACCTCTGCCGGTGACGCCGGCCAGGATACTCCCATGATTCGTATTACCGAACTTGCCTTGCCCCTCGACCATCCGCCCGAGGCCCTGCGCACTGCCATACTGGCTCGCCTGGGTATAGCGGATGCCGACCTGCTCGACTTTACTGTTTTTAAACGCAGTTACGATGCGCGCAAAAAAAACAGTGAAATTACCTTTGTCTACATCATCGACCTGAGCGCTCGCGGCGAAGAAAAAATTTTGCAGCGTTTTGCCGATGACAACCACGTGCGCCCCGCCCCCGACACAGGCTATTACCCTGTGGCACATGCGCCGGAGGGACTGCACGAACGGCCATTAGTGGTTGGTTTTGGCCCCTGCGGTTTATTTGCTGCGCTGATCCTGGCGCAAATGGGTTTTAAGCCGATTGTGCTGGAGCGCGGTAAAGAAGTGCGCCAGCGCACCAAAGACACCTGGGCGCTGTGGCGCAACAAGGTGTTAACGCCGGAATCCAACGTGCAATTTGGCGAGGGTGGGGCAGGGCTGTTTTCCGACGGCAAGCTCTACAGCCAAATCAAGGACCCGAAATTCTATGGCCGCAAAGTCATGGCTGAGTTTGTTAAAGCCGGCGCGCCGGAGGAAATCCTCTATGTCAGCAAGCCGCACATAGGCACCTTTCGTTTGACGGGCGTGGTGTCGGCCATGCGCGAGGAAATCAAACGCCTGGGCGGCGAGGTGCTTTTTGAAAGCCGGGTCACGGATTTGCTCATCGACCAGGGCCGCGTTAGCGGTGTGCAGTTGGCGGATGGCGAGGTGATTCACAGCCGTTACCTGGTGTTGGCACTGGGCCATAGCTCCCGCGATACCTTCCGCATGCTGCATGGGCGCGGTGTGTTTATGGAAGCCAAACCCTTTGCCATCGGCTTTCGTATCGAGCACCCGCAATCGCAAATCGACCAGGTGCGCCTGGGCAAATACGCCGGCCACCCGCAACTGGGGGCGGCGGATTACAAGCTGGTCTACCACGCCAAGAATGGCCGCGCCGTCTACAGCTTTTGCATGTGCCCCGGCGGCACCGTAGTGGCGGCCACCTCCGAGCCGCAGCGGGTTGTTACCAATGGCATGAGCCAGTATTCGCGCAACGAGCGCAACGCCAATGCCGGTATAGTGGTGGGAATTGAGCCGGCCCAGGATTTCCCCGGCGGCCCCTTGGCGGGCGTGGAATTGCAGGAGCAGTTGGAATCCCGCGCCTATGAGCTGGGGGGCAGCGATTACTGCGCTCCCGGCCAGCTGGTGGGCGATTTTATTCGCGGCCGCGCGTCGACTGCTTGGGACGAGGTGGAGCCATCCTATAAGCCAGGCGTGCGCCTGGGCGATTTGGCCCCATCCCTGCCGGCTTATGCCATTGAGGCGATCCGCGAAGCGCTGCCCGCCTTTGGCAAGCAAATTCGCGGCTTTGACCGGGAGGATGCGGTGCTCACCGGTATAGAAACCCGCACCTCATCCCCGGTGCGCATTACCCGCGATCACGAGACGCTGCAAAGCCTCAACATCCGCGGCCTGTTCCCGGCTGGCGAGGGGGCTGGCTATGCCGGTGGCATCTTGTCGGCGGGGGTGGATGGCATCAAGGTTGCCGAGGCACTTGCCAAGGCCATGCTCGCCGATTTACAGGGTTGATGGCCTATGAAGCTCGACGACATCAAAAAACTCCAGCAAAAAAAATACCGCAGCCAGTTCGGCCATTTTTTGTTGGAGGGCGAGCACCTGGTGTTGGAGCTGCAAAAAGCCGCCGCCCGCAACCCGCTGCTGCTGCAAAGCCAATTGCTGGTTACCGATAAATACCAGGATTGGCAAAGCCCGTTTAACACCCAGTTGCTAACGGAGCGGCAGATGGCGTCGCTGGCCGATACCCAAACCCCGCCGGGAATAATGGCGGTAGTGCCGCTATTGCCCACCGCTGGCGATGCGGCCCCCGGGGAAAAGGTGATTTATCTCCACGAAATACAGGATCCGGGCAACCTGGGTACCATTTTGCGCAGCCTGGCCTGGTTTGGCGGTTTTCGCTGTCTGCTCAGCCCCGGCTCGGTCGATCCCTACAACCCCAAGGTGGTGCGCGCCAGTATGGGGGCGATTTTCCATGTGCCTCTGGAGTTGGATGTCAGCCTGGCGCAGTTGAGCGAGCGCTTTACTCACATCGCCTGCCTGGATATGGATGGCGCGCCCATCAGCAGCACCGGCTTTGCCGAGCATCGCTGCTATGTGTTTGGCAATGAGGCGCGGGGCCTGCCGCGCGCACAGTTGCAAGCCTTGGAGATAGAGGCATTTACCATTCCCGGCAGCGGCGCAATTGAATCGCTCAACTTGGCCACGGCCGTCAATCTTTGTGTTTACGAATTGATGCGCTAAGCCTGTTTACAGCGGCTTTTCGCGGCCATTTTCAGGGTAGGCAGGGGCAGATTATTTGAGTACACTGGCCGTCATTGACTCCGGAGCTTTCCTTGTGAACCGCACCAATTTCCGCACTGAGTTTTCTGCTCTTCCCTTCGCCCGATGGCGTCGCTAGTTCTCTTTGCCAGCCACAGCCAACCCCTGTGGTCGCTGGTATCTTTGGTTTGCACCTGGGTCTATAGAGCATTTGGAGCCGGGTTCCCCCCACAAAATCAATAATGGCTACGCCCCCTTGCCGTATGGCGGGCTGATAATGGCGAGCCGCAAAGGTAATGTCATGAATTACGATGCTTTTAGCCAATTGGCTGCCCAGGGCTATAACCGTATTCCGGTAATGCGCGAAGTCCTGGCGGATCTGGATACTCCGCTGTCGTCTTATTTAAAGCTGGCTTCCGGGCCTTACTCCTATTTATTTGAATCTGTGCAGGGCGGCGAAAAATGGGGCCGCTATTCCATGATCGGCCTGCCGGCGCGCACTGTGCTAAAAGCCTTCGGCGAAGAGATTTGCGTGGAGCGCGATGGCCAGGTGATCGAACGCCACCAATGCGCCGATGCCCTGGCGTTTGTCGAGGAATTCAAGCAGCGCTACCGCGCCCCGGAACTGCCTGGCCTACCGCGTTTTACCGGCGGGCTGGTGGGCTATTTCGCCTATGACTGTGCGCGCTATGTGGAGCCCCATTTAAAAGCCTCGACCCCCAAGGATGTGATAGGCACGCCCGATATACTGCTGACGGTTTCCGATGAGGTGCTGGTGTTCGACAACCTCGCCGGTAAATTGATTTTGGTGATCCACGCCAACCCCGAGGTCGACAATGCCTTCGCCAAAGCCAATACCCGTTTGGATGAACTGGAGCAGCGTTTGCGCGGCGAAATTCCCGCCACTCCCAGCCTCAGCCTGGGTATGAACGGCAACAGTGAAGCCCATTTCCAATCCCATGTCGGCGCAGAAAAATTCCACCAGATGGTGGATCGCATCAAAGACTATGTGTTGGCGGGCGATACCATGCAGGTGGTAATTTCCCAGCGCCTGTCGCTTGATTTCCCGCAGGAGCCGATCAACCTCTACCGCGCCCTGCGCCATCTCAATCCATCACCCTATATGTATTTCCTCGATTTGGGCGACCACCATGTGGTGGGTTCCAGCCCGGAAATCCTGGCACGTTTGGAAGATGGTGAAGTAACTGTGCGCCCCATTGCCGGCACCCGTCGCCGCGGCCGCAGTGCCGAAGAAGATAAGGCATTGGAAATTGAACTGGTCAACGATCCCAAAGAAATTGCCGAGCATTTAATGCTGATTGATCTGGGCCGCAACGATGTGGGCCGCGTGGCGCAGGTGGGCAGTGTGAAACTCACCGACAAAATGGTGGTGGAGCGCTACTCCCATGTAATGCACATTACCTCCAATGTCACCGGCCAACTCAAGCCGGAACTCAAAGCCATGGATGTGTTGCGCGCGGCATTGCCGGCGGGCACCTTGTCGGGCGCACCGAAAATCCGCGCCATGGAAATTATCGACGAATTGGAAACAGAAAAGCGCGGCATCTACGGCGGCGCCGTGGGCTATATCGCCTGGAACGGCAATATGGATACCGCCATCGCCATACGCACTGCGGTGATTAAAAACGGCAAGCTCTATGTGCAGGCTGGTGCCGGCGTGGTGGCCGATTCGGTTCCCGCACTGGAGTGGAAAGAAACCATGAATAAAGCGCGCGCCATTTTTAAAGCGGTAGATATGGTGGGAGATGCCCAATGATTTTAATGATCGACAACTACGACTCTTTCACCTACAACCTGGTGCAGTATTTCGGCGAGCTGGGCGCAGACATCAAAGTGGTGCGCAACGATGAAATCAGCATTGCCGAGATAGCAGCCCTGGCGCCGGAAAAAATTGTTATCTCCCCCGGCCCTTGCACGCCTAATGAAGCCGGTGTGTCGGTGGATACCATCAAAACCTTTGCCGGCAAAATTCCCCTGCTGGGAGTGTGCCTGGGGCACCAAAGTATTGGCCAGGCCTTTGGTGGCAAGGTAATACGCGCACCCTATGTAATGCACGGCAAAACCTCGGCGGTATACCACAACAATACCGGCGTTTTTCGCGGTTTGAAAAATCCCTTCCAGGCCACCCGCTACCACTCGCTGGTGATCGAAAAAGAAAGCCTGCCCGAGTGTTTGGAAATTACCGCCTGGACCCAAAATGAGGATGGCAGCATGGGAGAGATTATGGGGGTGAAGCACAAAACCCTGGCGGTGGAGGGCGTACAATTTCACCCTGAATCCATACTCACCGAGCATGGCCACGATATGCTGCGCAATTTTTTAACGGCTTATTAATTGTTACGATCGACGTTTTATGGTTCTGGCAACGACGAAATTAAACCTGCTATCCCATCCACAAAAGCGGCTAAGCAACAGCATAAAAGCTGCCAACAATAAAAGGTAAATGGCAATGGAGATCAAACAAGCTTTAAACAAATTGGTGGCGCGTATCGACCTCACCACCGAAGAAATGACCGAAGTGATGCGCCAGGTAATGACCGGTGGCTGCACTCCGGCGCAGATCGGCGGTTTTTTAGTGGCGCTGCGCATGAAAGGCGAAACCCTGGATGAAATTACCGGCGCAGCCAAGGTGATGCGCGAACTGGCCACACCGGTCACTATAGATGTTGATTATTTAGTGGATACCTGTGGCACCGGCGGCGATGGTGCCAACCTGTTTAATATCTCCACCGCCAGCGCTTTTGTGGTTGCCGCCGCCGGTGGGCGCGTGGCCAAACACGGCAATCGCTCGGTATCCAGCTCCACCGGCAGCGCCGATGTGTTGGAAGCCGCAGGCATTAAATTGGATATCAGCGCCGAACAGGTGGCGCGCTGTGTACAGGAAATTGGTGTGGGTTTTATGTTTGCCCCCGCCCATCACAGCGCCATGAAACACGCCATAGGCCCGCGCAAAGAACTGGGTATGCGCACTATTTTTAATATGCTCGGCCCCATGACCAATCCCGCCAAGGTGAAGCGCCAGGTGATTGGTGTATTCAATGGCGAGCTGTGCCGCCCCATGGTGGAAGTGCTGGCGCGTTTGGGCAGCGAGCATGTCATGGTTGTACACGCCAAAGATGGTTTGGATGAGATCAGCCTGGCCACCGAAACCAAGGTCGCCGAATTGAAAAATGGCGAAATTCGCGAGTACAGCATCAAGCCGGAAGACTTTGGTATGCAATCCAAAAGTTTGATTGGCCTGAGTGTGAGCAACGCGGAAGATTCGCTGTTGCTGATCCGCGATGCCCTAGGCAATCGCCGCGGCCAGTACGCGGAAAAAGCTGCGGATATTATTGCGCTTAATGCCGGTGCCGCCATTTATGTTAGCGGTGTGGCCAGCAGCCTTTCCGATGGTGTGGAAATGGCGCGCGACGCCATAGGCAGTGGCTTGGCCGGGGAAAAAATCCGCGAACTGGCGGCTTTTACCCAATACTTGCCCTAGCAGGCTGCCAGTAAATATTGCTCTGGAATGAATAGCGTTTTTATTGAATTAGATAGGTAATTGCATGACCGATACTCCAACCGTGCTGCGCAAAATTATTGCGCGTAAATGGCAAGAAATTGCCGAGCGCAAGGCGCAGGTTTCCCTTGAGCAGTTGGCGCAGGCCGCCGCAGGCCAGGCGCCAGCGCGCGGTTTTGTGGCGGCCATTGAGCGCAAAATTGCCGCCGGCCAAGCTGGGGTAATCGCTGAAATTAAAAAGGCATCACCCAGCAAAGGGGTGATCCGCGAACATTTTGTACCCGACGAAATCGCCCGCTCCTACGAGCAGGGTGGCGCTGCCTGTTTATCGGTGCTCACCGATGTGGATTTTTTCCAGGGGGCGGATGCCTACTTGCAACAAGCGCGCGCAGCGGTGAGCCTGCCGGTAATCCGCAAAGATTTTTTGGTGGATGAATACCATATCTACGAAGCCCGCGCCCTGGGTGCCGATTGTGTGTTGCTGATTGTGGCGGCACTGGAGCCTGCCAAGCTCAAAGAGCTTAACAATCTGGCGCAGCAACTGGGCCTGGATGTGTTGGTGGAAGTGCACGATGAGCGCGAACTGGATATAGCCCTGGAATTACCCAATAAACTCATCGGCATTAATAACCGCAACCTGCACACCTTTGAGGTGAGCCTGGATACAACCTATAACCTGCTCGACAAAATCGGCAGCGAGCGCATAGTTGTTACCGAAAGCGGCATTCTTGCCCCGGCGGATGTGCAAGCCATGCGCGCTAAAAACGTCAATGCGTTCTTGGTCGGCGAAGCCTTTATGCGGGCAGAAAACCCCGGGCAGGCGCTGGCCAGCTTTTTTGCGTGAGTTTGATTCCGGATACCAAGCGCCCCTTCTGGGGCGTTTTTTTTGCCGGGCGGTCAGCGGTGTTTTACTGGCTATACTGAGTGGCTATTGAACTTCCCCGGTGTTTTTTCCCGGTAATTGATGTTGCGGTGCAGCGAGGCGCGGTAATGCTATGAGTGATGTGCGGTTGGTGGGTGCTATAGGCTTGGGCGATAAACCATGAATTTAAAGTTGCGCATACTCTTGCTAACCACGGCTATTTTTTTGATTGCGGCAGTGGCTGCCGGTTGGGCGGCGCACTCCATGACCGAGGGTGTCATTGCCGAGTGGGGTGAGCGTTTTGCCGAACAACAGGTGCGCTACCACAAAAGCAAAGCCTTGCAACCCATATTGCGTGAAGTGGCCCTGGCGAAAAACATGGTGGATTCGCCGGTGATTCGCCAATGGGCGGCCACTCCCCAGGTGTCGGCCTTGCATCAACAGGCGCTACAGGAATTGGAATCCTTTCGCCGCAATTTTCAGGAGCAGAGTTATTTCATCGCCCTGCGCAGCACCAACCAGTATTTTTATAACAACGCCCAGGGGGAATTCACCGGGCGCGAGCTACGCTATAGCCTGAATCTTGTCGACCCTAAGGACCAGTGGTTTTACACCCTGTTGCAGGCCGTTGATCCGGTGCAGGTGAATGTTGATGTCGACACCAAGTTGGGCGTTACCAATATTTGGATTAATTTGCAGGTGCGCGATGAACGCGGTCAGGTGCTGGCAATCGCTGGTACTGGGTTGAACCTGGATAATTTTATCGAGCTGATGGACGATACGCCCTCGCGCGGCGTCAGCAGCCTGTTGGTCGATTACTCGGGTGCCATACAACTGCACCGCAACAAGGCGCTGATCGATTACGCATCGCTCACCAAACCGGTCACCGAGCGAAAAACATTTTTTGCCCTGCTGGATTCTGCAGAGGATCGCGACACAATCCGCGCGGCTATGGGTGAGCTGAGCAAATCCCCGCGTTCAACCCTAACCCGCTATGTGCACTTTGCTGGCAAGCGCCATTTGGTGGGTATGACTTATGTGGATGAAATTGGCTGGTATGAAATTACCCTGCTGGATTTGCGCGAGCTGCTGCCTATATCGCGCTTTGCCGGTATTGCACTGGTGTTTTTATTGTCGCTGCTGGGCGCCTTGTTGGCGCTGACCGTTGCCCTCAACCGCCTGGTGCTTAACCCGCTGGCGCGCCTGCACGGCTCCATGAATACATTGGCCGAAGGCAACAACCCGCCGCCAGTGATTCCAGGGGGCAGCCGGGAAATCCGCGAATTGATAGCACACTTTTTTCAGATGAGCGGCCGGGTGTTCAGTGCCCGCCAGGAGCTGGAAGAAAAAGTGCGCGAGCGAACGGCAGCGCTGGAGTACCTCAGTAAATCCGATAGCCTGACCAGTTTGTTCAATCGCCGCGGTATGAATGATTTGTTGGATAAAGCGCTGATTCGCGCCGGGCGCGAGCAGCATCAACTGGGATTGTTGTGGTTGGATGTTGATAACTTTAAAGAGATTAACGACAACTTTGGCCATCTGATTGGCGACCAGGCCTTACAGGTGGTGGCGGGGCTTATCCAGGAAAACCTGCGCCCCTACGACCAGGCGGCGCGTTGGGGCGGCGATGAGTTCCTGATACTTCTGGCGCCTATCAATGCCGAGCAGCTGGATACTATCGGCCAGCGGATTTGTAATGCCATCGGGAGTTATGTGCTGGCCACCGCCAAGGGTAATGTGTATTTAAGCGCTAGCGTGGGGGCGCATTTGATGAGTGCGGTCATGAGCCTGGATGAATTGCTAGAGGCGGCAGACCAATCGCTTTACGCCGCCAAGGCGGCGGGGCGCGGTCGCTACTGTCGCCTTGGTTAGCTGTTTGTTGTTATTTGTTGAAGATTGGCACCATTAAAAAAGCCCGCATTTTCAGGTGCGGGCTTTTGATTTTTGGGGCTTTGCTTGGTTAGCGGGTGCCGTACACCACCATGGTCTTACCTTTGACGAGCACTAAGCCCTGGTCTTCCAGGGTTTTGAGTACGCGGCCCACCATTTCCCGCGAGCAGCCGACAATGCGGCCAATTTCCTGGCGGGTGATTTTAATTTGCATGCCGTCGGGGTGGGTCATGGCATCGGGTTCTTTGCAAAGTTC
>CAMLRI010000012.1 GCA_946482385.1 uncultured Cellvibrio sp. | reverse complement strand
AATTTCAATTGCACGAAGATTTACACATTCAATGCCGCGCCCGCGTTTGCGCCTTCCGTATCCAGCGCTCGCCCTACCGCTGCACCCAAATCCGTGTGGAATTTGTCGACCTGCCCGTCAGCAAGCGGGTTGCTATCGAAAATTATCTGCAGCAAGCGCTGGGCACAGGTAAAGACAACCGTTTTCGCGCGGCCTGAGACCGGCAAATAAAAGCAAAACAACTACACTAAAACCAACCCATAGGTACCGCTTGGTTATATCGCAACTAACAGCGACACTCACCATTTGCAGGAATCTAAAGTATGCGCAATAACGGCCCCGTCACCGGTAGAGAAGTTCGCTTTGCCGCCCACGAGGAATTAGTGTCATCCACCAACACCCGTGGCGACATCCAATTTTGCACCGATACTTTTTGTCGCATAGCCGGCTTTAGCCGCGAAGAATTGCTCAACCAACCGCACAATATTATTCGCCACCCGGATATGCCCCCTGCCGCCTTCGGTATGATGTGGACAGCGCTCAAAGCGGGCAAACCCTGGATGGGAATTGTTAAAAACCGCACCAAAAATGGCGACCACTATTGGGTGGATGCCTATGTCACGCCGCTGAAACAAAACGGCCAAATTTACGGTTACGAATCTGTGCGCGCCAAAACCGACCCCGAAATACAGGCGCGCGCCGAGCAGGTCTACCAGCGCCTCAACCAAGGCAAAACCGCCTACTCCAGCCTGGAAAAATGCTGGCATGTATGGGGCGGCAGCGCCTTGGCCGCACTGGGTACCTGGCTGGTATTGCTGGGGGTTAATGCCCTGGCTGGGTCGCTCACCGCCAACCTGGCGCTGGGCTTAATTCCAGCAGCGCTGGTTATTGCCCTGCTTGGCCAGCAAATCCAGCAACAGCGCATCAAATTTGCCTTGGCACAAGCCCGCGCGATTATTGAAGACCCCTTCGCTGCTTACATCTACACTGGCCGCTGCGATGCCCTGGGCGAAATCCAGTTTGCGCAAATGGCCATACGCGCCCGCTTGCGTACCGCCCTGGGGCGCTTTCGCGAATCCGCCGACGAGTTGCATCACAAAGCAGAAGATGCCCATTACCACGCCAATAAAACCCATGCCGGCATGACCGCCCAACAGCGCGAAACCACCCATGTCGCCAACGCCATGCAGCAAATGGCGCTGGCCGTACAGGAAGTGGCCACAGGTGCCACCCAAACTTCCAGCGCCACTGGGCACGCCATCAACGAGGTGGACAAAGGCCAGGATGTAATTGAAGGCGCAAAAAATTCGATTGATGATCTCTCGCGCACTGTCGGCGCCCTGGGCGAAGTGCTCGGCAAACTCTCGGAAGACAGCGGCAAAATTGCCAGCGTGGTGGATGTGATTCGCAGCATTGCCGAGCAGACCAACCTGCTTGCCCTCAACGCCGCTATTGAAGCCGCCCGCGCCGGCGAACAGGGGCGCGGCTTTGCGGTGGTGGCCGACGAAGTGCGCTCACTGGCCCAACGCACCCAGGAATCCACTGGCCATATTCAGGAAATTATTGGCAACCTGGCCAAAGCCACCAGCGCCGCCAGCAGCAATATGGAAAATTGCCTCAACCTCGCCGGGCGCAGTGTGGATGAAATGGGCAATGTGCGCGCCGCACTTGCCACTATTGCCAACTCGGTAAACACCATCGACCAAATGTCCCACCAAATTGCCGCCGCGGCAGAAGAGCAATCGTCCATGGCGCTGGAAATTGAGCGAAACACCGCCAACATTGCGCAAATTTCCAACGAAAGCCAACGCGAAATTGAAACCGCCGACAGCCTTAATGACGAAATGGCAAAACTGTCGCAACGGCAATTGGATTTGATTGTGCGGTTTAATTATTAATCCGCCGCCAACCCTAAGCTGGCAGCGGGCACAGTTCGCATTTTATTTTTTCAACGCGATTTTTAAAAAAGGACCTGCACGTTTATGACATATCTTGGCTATGATTCCCTTATCAAAGAAGAAGTATCGAGTCACTCCATGTCTAAACCAGCTTTATCTGCCAGCGAACTCCTTTTATTAGATCGCGCCCATGTGTGGCACCCCTACACGTCCTTTAACAACCCTGCTGCTGTGGTACCGGTTACCAGTGCCCAGGGAGTTTATTTGCAACTGGCCGATGGCCGCCAATTAATTGATGGCATGTCATCCTGGTGGAGTTGCCTGCACGGCTACAATCATCCGCAGCTTAACCAGGCCATCAATGACCAGCTCGCACAGATGGCGCACGTGATGTTTGCCGGCGTTACCCACGAACCCGCCGTGCGCCTGGCAGCCAAACTGGCCGAAATCACTCCCGCAGGGCTTAACAAAGTATTTTTTTCCGATTCCGGTTCAGTGGCGGTAGAAGTTGCCCTCAAAATGGCACTGCAATACTGGCACTCCCAGGGGCAGGCTCAACGCACCACCTTCCTCACCTTTAAACGCGGTTATCACGGCGACACCTTTGGCGCCATGTCGGTTTGCGACCCCCACTCGGGTATGCACCACATGTTTCACCATGTGCTTTCACACCACCTGTTTGCCGATGCTCCCGCCTGCGGTTTTAGCGAGCCATTTCAGGAAGCGCATATCGCCAAGTTTTCGCAAATGATCCAGCAACACCGCCAAAAAATTGCAGCGGTTATTGTTGAGCCCATAGTGCAAGGCGCAGGCGGCATGCATTTTTACAACCCGGATTTTTTATGCCGTGTGCGCGAACTTTGCGACCAGCACCATATTCTGCTGATTGCCGATGAAGTGGCCACTGGTTTTGGCCGCACAGGAAAGTTGTTTGCTTGCGAACACGCCGGCATTAGCCCCGACATTATGTGTGTCGGCAAGGCGCTCAGTGCTGGCTACATTACCCTCGCCGCCACCCTGTGCAACGACAAGGTTAGCAATGGTATTTGCCGCGGAGATTATGCTGCGCTAATGCACGGCCCCACTTATATGGCCAACCCCTTGGCTTGTGCCGTAGCCAATGCCAGTATCGATTTACTTTTGCAACAAGATTGGCAAACCAAGGTGGCAGATATTGCCGGGCAATTAACACGTGAGCTCGGCGTATGCCGCGAATTTTCCTATGTAAAAGATGTGCGGGTGCTGGGCGCTATAGGCGTAGTGGAGCTGCACGAGCAGGTAAACACGGCGCCGCTAGTGCAGCAATTTTTGGATTTGGGTGTGTGGATAAGGCCATTCGGGCAAATTATTTATCTAATGCCGCCCTTTATTATTAGCCCCGATGAATTAAGCAAACTCACTGGCGCTATCGCCAAAGTAGTGGCGGGCATGGCCAAAGACTACAGCAAAAACTAATCGGAAATTTTTACCACTTCCACCCGCGCGCTTCTATCGCCCCGCCCCGCCGGGGCCAGGCTGCCAAGGCCATAGGTTTTAATCCGCCCGGCAGCTATTCCCTTGGCAATCAGGGCCGCTTTAAGTTGCTCGGCATAGGTGCTGGCGTTGGCTTGCTGCTGGTCGATCGCCACACTGGCATAGTCATGCCCCACCAGCGCCACCTGCCAATCCGCCTGTTGGTTTAAGGCATCAACCAATACTTGCAGGTGCACCGGCTGAATATTGACTCGCGCGCGCCCCTGCTCATCGCTGCCAATTAAATCCGGGTAAACATAATAGCCTCGCCCACTTAATGCCTGGATCACCGACTCCTTGCTGGAAGCTATGCCCAGTTCCAAGGATTGCGCAGCGCGCACAATATCCAACTGCAAATACACACGCCTGTTACCGCGTTGCACCACATAGAGCGCAAGATAATAGGGTGCCTTGGACGCCGTGCGCACCTCATAAGCTGCATATTGTTGATACTGATCCAAACCATAAAGCTGAATAATGCCAAAGTGATTATTGGCCCAGCTGTTACTGGTGCCGCAATCCCGCGCACGGCAGCGATACAATTCATGCAGGGCATAAGCGCGCAACTGATCCAAATAAAAATCAAAACCATTTTGCGCCGAATGGCCACTGGGTAATTCCAGGGTGAAGCGCTGCAACTGCCCTTGCAACCGCTCGGAGCGATCCAGCTGCCAGTTTCCGGCAATTTTTTTGTAGCTACTCAACGCCAGTGTGTAATCGTGAGTGGCGGCGGTGGTTTGATAAATCACCCGGGCATCGGGATACTGCTTAAGGTTAAGATCCTCCGCCTGTGCGGGCACCAAGGGCGACAACAAGATCAATAACAGGGTTATCCAGAAGGGCTTCATAAGCCATGATTCTCAAAGCGAGCAAAAAAATCGCGCAAATGTGTTGCTACAGTTACGCACTCATCTTCCACATGCAAATGATGGCCGCCATCCAATAGCTGCGGCTTGATATGGGGGTACTGATGTAAGTACTGCATATAATGCGGGTAGAGTTTGGGCAACCCATCGCGCGCCAACAACAAACACACCGGCATGCTAATACTGTTAATAAAAGCGTTCACTTGTGTTGCGGTTAACTTTATCGGCGAAGGCACCAACAAACGCGGGTCAGATGTCCAACAAAAACCACCTTCCACCGCCTGAACTCCACGGCGCGTTAACAAACTGGCCGCCTGATGGCTCAAGGGAAACATGCCGCGCTCCCGCGCCTTAATCGCCAATTCCAAATCCGGGTAAATACTGCGCTGTTTCTCGGCGATACCCTTAAGGCCTTTTAGCGCATTACTTAATTGCAGTGGTGCCTCTTCTGCCCGCGCCGGTTCAGGCATAAAGCCTTCCACCAGTGCCAGGGCTTTTATCCGATCGGGAAAACAGGCTGCTGCCAGGGCGCCAATAATTGCACCGCGGGAATGACCCAAAAGCACAAACTCCTGCCAACCCAGCTCATCGGCCACTGCCAGTAAGTCCTGAATGTCATCCCAAAAACTGTATAAACCGGCACCAGGGCGATGGCTGCTTTGGCCGTGCCCTGCCATATCCAGCGCCACCAAATGCAAACCCGGCAGAAGCGGCGCCAAACGATCAAAACTGGCGGAGTTATCCAGCCAGCCGTGCAGGGCCAATACCGGCAAACCACCCGCACTGCCCCACTCCTGGGCCGCCAGGGTCATGGCATTTACCTGAAAAAAACGCTCACTAGGTTTAGGCACACTCATCGCTATTCCTTGTTACCTTGCCCAAATTAAACATGGTGCAGCCAGCGCAATTGCGCCAAGCCGGCACCCACCACTTCCATATCAAGCGCGGCCAGGGAACTGGTGCCCATTGCGTAATAACCATTGGGCACACCGCAAAATTGGTTCAACAAAGTACCAATTAATGGCTGGTGACCCACCAACAATAGCGATTTATATTCCGGCAAACCCGCCAGCCAGCCATATACAGGCTGGGGGGGCGCCTCGGGAATTAACAGGGGGGTGGTTTGCACGCCCAAATGGGGGAAAAAGCTATTGGCAATTAGGGCTGTTTGTTGCGCGCGCACCAAAGGGCTGGCCCAAATAGCATCCAGCTCCGGCATATGCTCAACCGCCAAACGTAAAATATGTTTGGTGTCGGCGCGCCCCTTGGGTGTTAGTTGGCGCACGTCATCGGTGCTGACTTGCGGTTCCGCCTGGCCGTGGCGCAACAGGTAAATGCGCATTAGCGATTACTCGCCTGATCCTGCCCCTGTGCCTCCGCAGACGAATCTGCACAGGATTTTTCTTCGCTGGGCCAATCGGCAAAGGGAAAAGGTTTTTCTTCGCTGCTATAACAAAGGAATTGCAACACCGCATAAATATAAGCAGACAGCGAATGGCCAAAGCGGCGCAACTGGCGATTGTCTTCGCCAGTAATCAGCGAAAACAAAAATTGTATTGCCACCAGCACCCACATCACCAAACTGGCCAGTTGCAAAATAGCTGCAAACAACAACATAAACACCAGGCGCAGCCAATGTTTGCCGGACGTTAAATTGGATTTTAATTGTTGGTTATCCATACGCGATTCCTCTTGATGAACCCTATTGAACAGGGCTACAAATTTGCCGGGAGATAAACTTAAGGGCGCATCTTCATAAATTCAACATCGTGATTTTGCTCGCCCATCATCAACCCGCGCGCCACTTCCGCAATTGCCTTACCTTCAAACAAAACCGCATAAAGCCCCGACACCAAGGGCATATAAACACCCATCTCATCCGCCTTTTGCTTTACTTGGCGCAAGGTATTCACGCCTTCCGCCACCTGCCCCAGGCTGGCCACAATTTCATCCAACTGTTTACCCTGGCCCAAGGCATATCCCACACGGTAGTTGCGGCTAAGATCGGAGGTACAAGTGAGGATTAAATCGCCC
This sequence comes from uncultured Cellvibrio sp., assembly GCA_946482385.1. The sequence goes on along the minus strand of CAMLRI010000012.1, from coordinate 7,054 downwards.
ACTCCAGCCAGCCCCAAAAAGGTCATAGGGTTGGCGCCCATCAACTGCGCAAAACGCCCCATTTCCGCCAAACTGCGGGTGAGCAACATCGCCTGGGTGTTGTGCCCCGCGCCCAGTGCTGCGGCCATACCGCAGACAATCGCGTAGATATTCTTGAGCGCACCGCCCAGCTCCACACCGTAGCGGTCATGATTAGCGTAGACCCGGAAGCTGGCTGACGACAGGGTTTGCTGCACGCAGCTGATAACTGCATCGTCTTCACTGGCGATAACAGTGCCAGTTTGCTGCTGCTGGACAATTTCTTTCGCAAAGTTGGGGCCGCTCAGAACCCCTATGGAGTGCCCCGGCAACTCTTGCTCCAGAATCTGGCTCATTAGGGTGAACCCCTGGGGCTCTATCCCTTTGGCCGTGCTGATTACCATGGTCTGGGGCTCCAGGTACTGCTTGGCATCGCGCACTACAGCGCGGAAGGAATGGGTGGGAATACTGACAAACACCAGCTGGCAGCCAGCCAGCGCCTGCGCCATATCAGCGGTTATTTGCAGCGCAGGGTTAAGCGCGTAGCCAGGCAGATAGCGGCTATTTTCCCCCGCCTGTAAGGTTGCGGCAGCCTGCTCGGCAGAGCGCATCCACAGGCAAACCTGATGGCCATTACAGGCAATGATATTGGCGATGGCCGTGCCGAAACTGCCCCCGCCCAAAACCGCCACTTTCAGTTTCTTTGTCATATTGGTGTGATTCCAATCCGCTTAGATTTAGGATTATTGAGAATTGTTACGTTTACAAAAAACACAAAATCGTCAATTTGTAACTTTTTTGCACAAAAAAATTCATTTTAATTTTGTCCACATTTTCTGTGGATAACTTGGTGGATAGATTTTGGGAAACGCCCTCCAGGGCTTATAAAATCTACCCCCCCAACAAATTGATCAGTTTTTAATCATTTAAAAAATATCATTTAATATCAATATGTTACAGTTTTTTCACAGACTAAAAATGCAGTTTTTCAGCGATTTGTTCACGCCGTGATCGTATCTACGCCATGCGCACATTAGATGTGCATAAAGAGTTAGTGGGCATTAACCTGAAACCCCAGGTAGACACATAAGTTTCATATTGCAAGCTGATACCACTGTGAAAATCCACCCCAATAAAAGGCCATGCAGACACAAAACTGTCACAACTTTATCCGGGTAAATAGAGGCAAAGGAGCAGTACAAAAACACACCGGGAAAGCAACCGGTTACTGGCGCTCAAAATGGCCATAACTGCCGTCGGCATATAGCAGTGGCGATACCACATCCGCCCCCAGGTACACATGGCTGATTTTGGCGATAACAATATGATGGGTGCCATAGCTGGTCACTTTATCGGCTTTGCACATAAACACTGCCTGGGCATCGGCCAGGATGGGCAGGCCATCGCGGTCAACCCAGTTGCCGATCGAAAACCTATCTCGCTCGGGATAGCGGCCCGCACATATATTGGAAACTTCCTGATGCTGAGTGCCGAGGATATTGATGGCAAAGTGACAACCCGGTGTTGTCAGGTGGGCTTGTTTGGATACCTGCTGATTGATGCACACCAATAAGGAAGCAGGTGAATCAGAGACTGATGTGACCGACGAAACCGTCATGGCAAACTTTTCCTGTCCATCAAAACAGCTCGACAACACACACACACCCGAGGCCAGGCGACGCATCCCCAACTTCATGGACGATGCCAAATTATTATCATGCATAGGGTTTCTCCCGCGAAAACAGCGCTTATTCTGACCAGCACAGCTAGCACAAACAAGGGGCAAACTGCGGTGCCGCACAGTGCGTAAGCAAGCTGGTTATTTCTTGGCTGACGCTGGTAAATATTTTATTTCATTGTATTTTTTTCGTTGACTCACCCATACCTCATCAGTATGATGCGCACCACTCGAAACGCACAACGTTTTTAGTTCGGAGTGTAGCGCAGCCCGGTAGCGCGTCTGCTTTGGGAGCAGAATGTCGGGGGTTCGAATCCCTCCACTCCGACCATTTTTAACGAGCCTGCGAAGGTTTGTTTCCAGCATGCGCCCGTAGCTCAGCTGGATAGAGCACCCGCCTTCTAAGCGGGTGGTCGCAGGTTCGAATCCTGCCGGGCGCGCCATATCCGCCTCTCGCAAGACTCTTTTTTATGTGCTCCGCACATTCCTTTATGTGCCCTGCACATTGCTACGGTGGCTGTAGCTCAGTCGGTAGAGCCCTGGATTGTGATTCCAGTGGTCGTGGGTTCGATCCCCATCAGCCACCCCATATTTCCCCTCAAAAATACGTCTTTCATCACCTTAGCTTTTTTCGCTTTTCCGCTATTTGCCCGACCAGCTGACAACAACCAACAGCAGCATTAAAGACAGTGTTTTTCCTTGGCGCCAGGCAAAGGCTTGTGGGAAAATGCGCGCACTTTTTTCGGCAATGTTTATCCCCTTCTTTTCTAACAACTCACCACAGGTATTAATCCATGTCTGCATTGGTATTGGATGGCAAAGCGCTTGCCGCAAAAACCGAACAGGAACTCTCCCAACGCGTAGCGGCCCTTAAGGCGCGCGGCAACGGCCAAACACCCATCCTGGCCACCATTCTGGTGGGCGATGATCCCGCCTCCGCCACCTATGTAAAAATGAAGGGTAATGCCTGCACCCGTATTGGCATGGAGTCAATTCGCGTGGAAATGCCATCCAGCACCACCACCGAACAACTGCTGGCCAAAATTACCGAACTCAACAATAACCCCAATGTGCACGGTATTTTGTTGCAGCACCCAGTGCCCCATCAAATTGATGAGCGCTTGTGCTTTGATGCCATAGCCGCCGAAAAAGATGTGGATGGTGTGACCTGCCTCGGCTTTGGCCGTATGGCCATGGGCGAAGAAGCCTACGGCTGCGCAACCCCCAAGGGCATTATGCGTTTACTGGAAGCCTACGGTATTGAAATCGCCGACAAACACGCCGTGGTTGTCGGCCGCAGCCCGATCCTGGGTAAACCTATGGCCATGATGCTGCTGAATGCCAACGCCACTGTGACCATTTGCCATTCACGCACCCAAAACCTGCCAGCACTGATCAAACAGGCCGACATTATTGTGGGTGCCGTGGGCAAGCCGGAATTTATTAAAGCCGAATGGATTAAAGATGGCGCCGTAGTGGTGGACGCCGGCTACCATCCAGGCGGTGTAGGCGATATCGAACTTGGCCCCTTGGTAGATCGCGTTGCCGCCTACACCCCGGTTCCCGGTGGCGTTGGCCCCATGACCATCAATACCCTGATTTACCAAAGCGTCGATTCCGGCGAGAAAAAAATCGGCTAAATCCCTTTTGTTATCGCCACCGCTGCAGGCCCCATGAACCAACCCCTTGAGATTGTGTTTAAAGACGAGCATCTGGTGGCGATCAACAAACCCTCAGGGCTGTTGGTTCACCGCAGCCCTATCGACCGCCACGAAACCCGCTTTGCCTTGCAACTCTTGCGCGATCAACTGGGACAGCCTGTGTTCCCTGTGCATCGCCTCGACAAACCTACCTCTGGCCTGCTGCTATTTGCCTTATCGGCGGCAACAGCGCGCCTGCTTGGCGAACAATTCCAGCAACAGCAGGTGCGCAAAACTTACCTGGCAGTGGTGCGCGGCCATTGCCTGGGTGAAGGCCTGATTGACCACCCCTTAAAAGAAGACCCGGATGACTATGCCGATAGCCGGCAAGACAAACCCGCCCAGGATGCCCAAACCCGCTATCGCCACCTGGCCAGCGTAGAGCTCCCCATCCCAGTCGACAAATACCCCAGCAGCCGTTATTCGCTGGTGGAATGCCAGCCCCTTACCGGGCGCAAGCACCAAATTCGCCGCCACCTCAAGCACATCAATCACCCGATTATTGGCGACGCCAAGCATGGCAAGGGGCGCCACAACCGCATGTTTCAGCAGGCGCTGGGCTGCCATCGCCTGCTGCTGGCGGCCACCGAATTGCACTGCATACACCCCATAGAGCAAACACCTCTGCAACTGGTGGCGCCATTGGAAAACAATTTTTACCAACTGCTACAGCAACTGGGCTGGCAAGATGCCATACCCAGCCGCTGGCAGGCATTGGCAACAAGGGGAGACTAAACATGCGCCTGGATGCTTTTATCAGCAATAACAGCGATTACTCGCGCTCGCAAATTCAAAAACTCATTAAAGCCGGGCGGGTGCGCATTGATGGCAGCGCAGCCAGCCAGGGCGCCTACCAACTGCGCGGCAGCGAAGTGGTGCAAGTGGATGAGCAAATCATCGCAACCATACCCCTGCGCTATTTAATGCTGCACAAACCTGCCGGCTATGTCTGCGCCAACAGCGATGCCGATCACCCCACAGTGCTGGACTTGTTGGAACTGCCGCGCAAAGCCAGCCTGCAAATTGCCGGGCGACTGGACCTGGATACTACCGGCCTGGTACTGATCACCGACGACGGCCAGTGGAACCACCGCATTACCTCACCCAAGCGCGAGTGCAGCAAGCGCTACCGGGTAACCACCGCCGAACCCATTGCCAGCGAAACTGCCGCACGCTTTGCCGAGGGTGTGCAGCTGCACGGCGAAAAGCAGCCTACCCGCCCCGCCCGCCTGGAGCTGATCGACAGCCACAATGCCTGGCTGGATATCCACGAAGGCAAGTACCATCAGGTTAAGCGTATGTTTGCTGCCCTGGGCAATCGGGTTGTCGCCCTGCACCGTGCACAAATTGGCAGCATCCAATTGGATGAAGCCCTGGCTCCCGGCCAATACCGTGCACTTGGCGCCGCCGAAATCAATAGTTTTTCCTGATGGGTCAATAACCATGAGCGATCCCGCCTTTTCCTGGCTGCTGCAACAGCTGCAACAGCGCCAGCCTGCCCCGGCACTCTGGTGCCTGGACGAAAACGCCACACCCGAGTGGCAATCGTTACGAGCCCAAAGCGAGCTATCTGTGGTCTCCAACCGCTGGGACATAGCCCAGGCCATGGGCCAACAAGGCTGGAACGCCCAGTTTTGCGACCTCGACCTAAACCATATTGCCGACAACAGCCTGGCACAGGTTTACTACCGCATCTCCAAGGAAAAGCCGGTAGTGCACCAGCTGTTCAACCAAGCCTGGCGCTGCCTGCGACCCGGCGGGCGGCTTTATATTGCCGGGCAAAAAAATGAGGGGATCAAAACTTATATCGACAAAATGGTCAAGCTACTCGGCTGCAGTAAAACCAGTCAAAAATTGGGTATGGCCTATGTGGCTGTGCTGGAAAAGCACAACGCATTCGCAGCGGAGCTCGCCCTGGACACCAGCGATTATGAACAACTGCGCCCCATTTATAGTGACAGCCAAGGGAAAATCCTCAGCAAACCCGGACAATTTGGCTGGAACAAGCTGGATCAAGGCAGTGTATTCTTAATCGAGCACTTAGCCCTGGCACTGCAAACCCAAGGAATCCAGCCAACCAGCTGCCTGGATTTAGGCTGTGGCTATGGCTACCTCAGCCTGATGGCCAGCCGCCTGCCCGCCTGCCAAACCATCGCGCAATGGTTTCTGACCGACAACAACGCCGCCGCCCTGCTCAGCGCCCGGGAAAATACCCTTGCCTGGGGACTTAACGCCCAGGTACTAGGGGATGACTGCGCCGCCCACATACAAGTGCCGGTAGATGTGATTTTGTGCAACCCGCCCTTTCATCAGGGCTTTAGTGTTGAAGGGGAGCTCACCGAGCGCTTTGTCGCCGCTGCGCGCCGCCTGCTAAAAAACAATGGCCTGGCGCTGTTTGTGGTCAACCAATTTATTCCGCTGGAAAAAAAGGCGGCCGGCTTGTTCCGTCAAGTGCAAACCCTGGCCAATAACGGCAGTTTTAAACTGGTGTTATTGCGCCCTTAGGCAGCGCCCAACACAGCAATACCCAAGCCGAAATAGCCAATTTTTTTGCACTTTGTACAGTGAAAATACAGCCTGTAGTTTTTGTAGACGACCTTAGCTATACCCCTGATTTTTTTATAAAAAAGGTGTTGACCGAGGCAAACCTCATCTATATCATGCGCACCACTTCCACAGCGGAAGTCACCGATCCGCCTTAGCTCAGTCGGTAGAGCAAATGACTGTTAATCATTGGGTCGCTGGTTCGAGTCCAGCAGGCGGAGCCAAAATTCTAAAAGGCCGCATTTATGCGGCCTTTTTTGTGCGCGCAATAAAACCATCACGGGTTTAATGTCGCCCTTGCAGTACGGCATCGCCCGCCCCTTCCACTGTGATTCCCCGGCAAGCTCAGGCGAATCCAACAACCAAGGTATACATCATGTTTAAAGTGAATGAATATTTTGATGGCGCAGTTAAATCCATCGCTTTCCAAACCGAAACCCTGCCCGCCACTATCGGCGTTATGGCCAAAGGCAGCTATGAGTTCGGCACCAGCCAAAAAGAATACATGACCGTTGTTAGCGGCAGCCTGACTGTGGTTCTGCCCGGCAGCGACAAAGCGCAAACTTTCACCAAAGGCCAAACCTTTATTGTGGAAGCCAACCAGCGCTTTAAAGTGACTGCCGATGTAGAAACTTCTTATTTGTGCTGCTACGAATAATTTTCGCTGCACCACAAGCCATAAAAAAACCACCTTCGCGGTGGTTTTTTTATGGGCGGTCAGTTTTTATAAGCAAGAATTTTTATGGGCGGCAGAGGTTTTATCGGCGAGCACCTTAACAATATCGCGCTCAATGATCTGGCTCCTTGGCTGTACCCGTTTGCGATAACAGGGTTTTCTGTGAACCATCACAAGGCGTAAAGGTCGCGCTGGGCTGACGCAAAAACTCCGCCAAATCTGCCAACACACAAGGCTCTTCCGCCAACACCGAATGCGCCACCTGGTCGCGCTTGATCCACTGCAAGCCGGGCCAACGCTGTTTCAAATCCTGCGCCCAGGCGGGGGGCGTAATAGGATCCAACTCCCCGCTTAGCATTAGTGTGGGCACCTGTGGCTCACTCAGCGCCAAACCAACAGCTGCCGCCATTTGCGGTAAATGGCACGCCTGATAGCGCC
>CAMLRI010000011.1 GCA_946482385.1 uncultured Cellvibrio sp. | reverse complement strand
AAGGATTTAATCATCGCTGATTTCTATTTCCGGCAAATCCCCTGCCCCCTGCTGTTGCTCCACCGCCAGCATCAATTTGCGCGCGATATCGCGGTAGCAATGGCTGATGGCAGAATCAGGTTCAGCCACAACGGAAGGTTTGCCGCCATCGGCATGGGCGCGAATACTTAAATCCAGCGGCAGCGAACCCAGCAGTTGGGTGTGATAATCCCGCGCTATGCGCTCGCCACCGCCTGCACCAAAAATATGCTCGGCATGGCCGCAGTTGGAACAAATATGGATCGCCATATTTTCCACCACGCCCAACACAGGCACATTTACCTTGCGGAACATTTCCACTCCTTTTTTGGCATCCAGCAGCGCTATATCCTGCGGGGTTGTCACTATCACCGCGCCGGTCACCGGCACTTTTTGCGCAAGGGTAATTTGAATATCGCCGGTGCCCGGCGGCATATCCACTACCAGATAATCCAGATTATCCCAGGCGGTTTGCATCAGCAGCTGCTGCAGGGCGCCTGTCGCCATGGGCCCGCGCCACAGCATGGGGGTTTGTTCGGTCACCAAATAACCCATGGAGATGGACTGGATACCATGGGCAAGAATCGGCAGCATTTTTTGTTGGCCTTGCTCACCAATAATCTGCGGGCGCTGTTGGCCAATACCCAACATATGGGGCTGGCTGGGGCCATAGATATCGGCATCCAAAATCCCCACCCGCGCCCCCTCGGCGGCCAGGGCCAAGGCCAGGTTCACTGCCGTGGTGGATTTGCCCACACCACCTTTGCCAGAAGCAACGGCAATAATATGTTTAACGCCGGGAATAGATTGCTCATGAGTTGCCATGGGCTTACCTCGCAATAAAAAACAGTGCTCAAAACCAACAGGATGCGATCTTCAAAAACGCGCACACCCTAACAAAAAAGGGTGCCCTAAGGCACCCTTTTTATTGCACCGGTTTGCTACCCGGTGGATTTATCAGGCTTGGGACAACTCCTCATCCAGCCCTTCCAGCTGCTCGCGGTCGTGTTGGTGATCCTTGGCAATCAGCATATAGATAGAAGGCAACACAAACAGGGTGAAGATGGTGCCTATGGTCATACCCAACACCAACACAATACCTATGGAGTTGCGCGCTTCGGCACCTGGGCCTGAGGCGAAGATAAGCGGTGTATGGCCGGCAACGGTGGCCACACTGGTCATCATTACCGGGCGCAAACGCAGTACCGCTGCTTCGCGGATAGCCTCTATTTTCGCCATGCCCTCCTCCTGGAGTTTATTGGCAAATTCCACCACCAAAATACCGTTGCGGGCAATTAATCCCATCAGGGTTACCAAGCCCACCTGCGAATAAATATTCAGGGTGCTGGTAAAAGCATCGGTAAAGAATGGCATGGGCATGGGCATATCCAGGAAGGTAAACACCAAGGCGCCAAACATGGCCAGGGGCACAGAGCCGGCAAGGATCACCAGTGGGTCGCGGAAGCTGTTGTACTGCGCCGCCAACACCAGGAAGATCATAATAATTGCCATGGTCAATGCCGGCACAAAGGTATTGCCCTCGCGCTTCAACTGACGGGATTCACCGGTGTAATCCAGCGCGTAGTTTTTCGGCAAAATTTTACGCGCTTCATCTTCCATAAACGCCAGGGCTTCCCCCAGGGGCACACCGGGTACACCGCTGATTTTTACCGCATTTAATTGCTGCATGCGGTTAATGGTGCGCGGCTCGGTGGTGTGGCTAATGCTGGCCACCTGATCCAAACGGATTAAATTGCCATCGGGGCCGGTGATGTAAAGCTTGCCCAAATCTTCCGGTGTTAAACGCCCAACACGCTTCACCTGCGGAATCACCTTGTAGCTTTGGCCCGCCATATTAAAGCGGTTCACATAGGCGCCGCCCAATAGGGTGCCCACATCGTTGGTGACAGTTTGCAAATCCAAGCCCAAATCAGCCACCTTGTTGCGGTCGATACTCAGCTTGTAATCCGGTTGATCCACTTTTACATCCAATACCTGGAAATAAAACTTGCCGGATTTCATCATCACATCCTGCAATTGCAAGGCGTAGTTGTAGATCTCTTTAATATCAGCCGTAGAGGCAATCACAAACTCAAACGGGAACTGGCCTCCGCCGGGCAGGGCTGGCGGCGTAATGGGCAGGATTCTGACCCCGGCAATTTTCGCCAGCTCTGCCTGCACCTCGGGCAATATTTGGTGAACACTGCGCTCACGCTCACTCCAGGGTTTGGTCACCATACCCGAGAAGCCGCCAGTGGGCTGGGTTAACTGGAAAGTAAATTCAGTTTCTGGCACCGCCATAAAGGTTTGGTTGACCTGCTTACCATAAAAGGCCGCTTGATCCACCGTGGAATTCGCCGGCGATTCGACAATACCGAAGATAACGCCCTGATCTTCAATAGGCGCCAATTCTTTGGGTGAACCGTTGTATAACTGGAAGCAAAGTACCGCTATAACACCCCAGAACAAGTAAACACCCGCGCGATTTTCCAAGGTGACATTAAGCTTGCGCTCATACCAGTTTTTAAAAGCCTCGAAGGGTTTTTCCAGCGGCGCTTGCAATGCCTTGTGCGGTTTGAGCATACGCGCGCCCAGCATGGGCGACAGGGTAATTGCCACAATGGCCGAAATAGTCATGGCGCCCGCCAGGGTGATGGCGAATTCGCGGAACAGGGTGCCGGTTAAACCGCCCTGCAAACCTATGGGGATATACACTGAAGCCAGGGTGACTGTCATGGCCAAAATCGGCCCTGCCAATTCACGGGCGGCGACTATGGCAGCCTTGTAGGGTTTTAAACCTTCCTGAATATGGCGCTCGATGTTTTCCACCATCACAATGGCATCGTCCACCACCAAACCCACGCAGAGCACAATCGACAAAAGAGTCAGCAAGTTAAGCGAGAAGCCGCACAACTGCATGATAAACAGCGCGCCTATTAGCGACAGCGGAATCGCCAATACCGGAATAATGACCGAGCGGCTAAAACCGAGGAACAGGAAAATCACTATCACAATAATCAGCAGGGTTTCCGCCAGGGTTTTTACTACTTCATCAATGGCAGCATCAATATATTTGGTGGAGTCATAGGCTACTGTGCCACTCAAGCCAGAAGGCAACTCCGCTTTAATGGCTTCCATTTCTTTGGTGACCGCTTTCATTACTTCCAATGAATTAGCGGTAGGCGCTACCCACACGCCCATGAACACGGCGGTATCGCCCGAATAGTTCACCACTACATCGTAGTTTTCTGCCCCCAGCACCACATCGGCAATATCGCCCAGGCGGATAATGCCTTCCGCTGTATTGCGGATTACCAATTGGCGAAATTCTTCCGCACTTTTCAAATCGGTATCGGCGCGCAGGTTTACTTGCGTGTAAGCACCGCGGGTTTGCCCCACGGCTGCCTGCACGTTGTTAGCGGCCAAGGCCGCGCGCACTTGCACCGGGGTAACATTCAAGGCCGCCATGCGCTCCGGCTTAAGCCATATACGCATGGCAAAGGTGCGGGCACCCAGCACTTCGGCTTTTTGCACACCCGCAACAGCGGTTAAACGCGGCTGCACCAGGCGGGTCAGGAAATCGGTAATTTGGTTTTGCTCAAGAATTTCCGAGCTAAAGCTCAGGTAGGCAGCGGCAAACTGGGTGTCGGCCGCCTCCACTCGAATGGCGGGCACTTCCGCTTCGGGCGGCAGATCACCGCGCACCTGGTTTACCTTGGCCGATATTTCGGTCATGGCCTTAAGCGGGTCGTAATTCAAACGCAGGTGCACATTAATGGTGGAAACACCCATGGCACTTTGCGATTGGATGTAATCAATGCCCTCGGCCGAAGCCACGGCGCGCTCTATGGGGCTGGTAATAAAACCGCGAATCAATTCGGCGTTAGCACCGACATACACAGTTTGAATGGTGATAACGGAAATATCGCTGCGCGGGTATTGGCGCACGGATAAATTGCTACCCGCTTGAATTCCCAAAATTAAAATCAGCAGGCTCACCACTATGGCAAGCACCGGCCGCTGGATAAAAATGTCCGTAAATTTCATAACATCAACTCACTGCTAAAACGTTTCAGTGGATATGTGGAGATATAAAGTAGCGACTGGCATCAGCTATCGGATGGCTGGGGGTCAAGTTTGTATTCCGGATCTGGCTGGGTGCTAACAGTTACCGATTGGCCATTAAACAATTTAAAAGCGCCGGCACTGGCAACATCTTCCCCGGCCTTCAAGCCCTCCAAAATCTCCACAAAGTCGCCACGGGTTTTACCCAGGCGCACAAATTGTTGACGCGCTTTCAAGCTATCCGGTTGTTCGCCCTTTTCAATCACAAACAAGCTATCGCCAAAGGTGGCGTAGATCACGGCGGTGGCAGGCACGGCCAAAACTTCTTGCGGCTCCGATAAGGTCACTGTGGTTTCCACCGCCATGCCGGGAATCAGCAAGCCCTGCTCATTATTGAGATAGGACTGCACCAATGCATTGCGGGTTACCGGGTTGATCTCGGCACCTATGGCGGTAATTTCGCCGTTAACCTTGCTATCGGAACCATCGCCCACGCTAACTTGCACCGGCAAGCCGCGGTTCATTTGCACCAGCCAGAATTGCGGCACCGGGAAATTTACCCGCACTGTATTGGTAGATTGCAGCGAAACTATTTCGGCACCCACTTGCAGATCCTGGCCGAGGTCGGCAGTGCGTATACCCAAACGGCCATCGAAAGGCGCTTTAACAATTTTCTTCTCCAGCGTGGTTTTCAGGTTATCCACTTCACCCTGGGCGGATTCCATTTGCTGTACAGCTTCATCCAGTGCACTTTGCGAAATGGTGTTGTTTTTACGCAGCGGTAAAAGACGCTCATAGTTGGCTTTGGCCAAACGCAAACGCGCTTCGGCGGCACTCAGCTGGCCCTGCTCGTTGCCCGATTCCTGCACCAGCAACACAGTACCTTTTTTGACATAGTCGCCCGACTTGAAGGAAATTTTTTGCACCTTACCCGCCACTTCGGCCGTAATCACAATACCTTCCGAGGCCTCTACCGTGCCGACGGCGGTATAGGTGTTCGGCCAGTACTGCACCTCGGCGGTATAAGTGCTCACCGTCTCCGACATCGCCGGGGGATTGGCGCCGGCCTCGATCATGGCTGCTATTTGACTGGCCTTAATGCCACCCACCACCAGTACAATTCCCAGTAGGCACCCCAAGGCAATTCCAATTGATTTAAAAGTAGTGTTCATAGACGTGTAACCATTAATAGAGATGACATGAAACCGGCACCGCCAGCGGCGGCTCGCTCGCCCTTGATGTAAGCGGTCAAACAAATAAAGAAGAGAAATTTGCAGCGAGGTGGCGGCACAGGTTGCAGCGCCCACCCAACAACAGACCACTTGGTCGGAAAGTGCATGGTAGATTTTTTCGCAGGCAAAACCAAGGCAAAAGTCAGTGGCCCAGGTAAGTGGTGACAATCATCATTTAGCCGCGATTACTAGTAGACAACCGCTAAGAGCCTCACCAAAACAGCTCGCTTTAATTAGCGGCGCCAGCTTAAAAGTATGCGCCCGGCAAAGCCAGTTTCCCTACAAGAATTTACATTTGGCGCTGTATTAAGGCGCCATAACAACCCGGGTTTGCTACTATCCCTGCGTCATTCACTTATATCGCAAAGGCATTTTTATGACTTGGGCACCTCATGTCACTGTGGCCACCCTTATCGAACAACAGGGGCGCTATTTGCTGGTTTACGAAGAGGCCGATGGCCGCCGCGTTTACAATCAACCCGCCGGCCACCTGGAACCCGACGAAAGCCTGGCCGAGGCAGCCCTGCGCGAAACCCTGGAGGAAACCGGCTGGCAAGTGGCACTCACCGGGGTGGTAGGGGTTAACCTCTACACCGCACCCAGCAATGGGATTACCTATATGCGCACCACCTTTATTGCCGAACCCATAAAGCACCACCCGGAGCGCCCCCTGGATAAGGGGATTATTGAAGCTGTGTGGCTGACTTACGAAGAAATACAGGCGCGCCAGGAGCAATTGCGCAGCCCTATGACCTTGCAGATTATTGAAGAGTACCGCGCGGGGCGCCGCTTTCCCCTGAACGTCGTTGGCTAACCGCTAATAACAAGATTCCCGCCCCCACCACGGCAATAGCAATGGCAGGGGCGTCAACTCAAACCACAACTCCAATCACCGTGCAAATCACCTAAGCCCTGGCCAAAACCCTCGGCACTTCCACTTCCGCTTCGGCCACAGCCCCGCGCAAAAGCGCGGCGCGCAAGCGGGTGCGGGCATAGTCTTCCGCCACTGCCACAGCGGCGCAATTGATAATGTCGAGATTGCCGGCATAGGTGGGTAGGTAATCCCCCGCCCCCTCCACCTGCACCTGAATCCGCACCGCGCCCTCCGGCAAATACTCCGGCGATCCCAATAAACGGTAACCTGGCACATAGGCCTGCACCCGGGCACACATCAGCGCCAGCGCCTGCTCCAGTTGCGCCCTATCGCGCAATTCCCCCCAGGCGGTGATGCTGGTGAGCATAGGCGTATCCAGCCGCTCCTGGTCGGCAATCAACTCCACATCGCACGCCAGCTGCTCGCTGGTGTACTGGTGCAAGCCCGCACGGGTATTGCAGTAATACTCCTGGATATTTGCCAGGGTGCCCGGGCCCACGGAATTGGCCGATACCCGCGAACTCACCGCCAACCTATGCACCCCGTCCATCTGCTGGTAGAGCACCTGCGCCAAGGGAATGGATGACTGGCCACCGCAGGACACCATGCTGATATTGCGATGACGGCTGTGATCCACCATACCCAGAGCCGGTACACAGCATTCGCCGATTTGCGAGGGGGTCATATCCAGGGTGAAAATACCCAACTTATCGAACACCTGGGCATGCTCCAAATGGCTGGCGGCGGTAGTGGCATCAAACACCAGGTCACAGCAACCGGGCACAAAGGCAGCTATCCCCTTATCGCTCACGGGCACGCCCAGGTTGGCGGCATAGCGCATACCCTCGGAATCCAAATTGCGCCCCACAAACATCACCGGCTCCAACCAGCTGGAGCGGCGCAGCTTCAGCAATAAATCCACACCAATTTTTCCCGTCCCCAAAACCCCGGCACGCAACCGCGGTGGTGCCGCCACAGTTTCCCGCGTGTGGCCCAGGCCATCGCCACCCTCCCCTCCCAAGCGCCTTTCACGTCCTGTACCAAACCATTGTTTAATGAACTGCATAATTGTTGATCCTTAATCCTTAACTCATTAACCATGAATAATCCGATCGCCCTAGAACGGCCAGGCATCGAACCCCGTGGAATTTATAGCGGCTACAAATTCCAAATTAAGATTTCACAGCCATAGAGCCATTAAAATGACAGCCCATCAAAATCGCGAACTATTTCTCATAAAAAAGTGAAGTAAACCTTGCGAATTAGGAATAAAAAATTCTTTTACTTGCGCCTCAAAATACCATCGAAAATTCACTGCGTGTCGCCGAAAACATTAATTTGGCGCACCACTCATTGCAGATCATTTTTTAATCCTGCGTGATCAAAAACACAGTTAAATAAAAAATAATCAAATAAAAATTTAGGCGACAATTCAGCATGAAAGTTAGCGATAAATTCATATCCATTATAAAAATGTCTGTGATTTAAAACGCCAAAACGCCATAATTCGCGCCGCTCGCCCTGGCCGGGGGAAATAACATTAAGCCGCGCCCCTGCTAGAGTTAGCGCCAAAGGGAAGCCAACAAAAAATAGAAAAATAAAACAACGCCAGGAAAACAAAAAAGAGACACCAAAAATACAGCGAACGAGAAAGAAGGCACTTTGATCTGAGGTAGTGGTTGAAGTTATTGATTCCACACAGGGAGCCCCCTGTTCCATCCTTGATAACCGAAGGAGCAATACATGGTTAAACCATCGCACGACTACTTTGAGGCCCTGCTAGGCGTAACTGCCCCCTGGTTCATCCAGGAGTTGGCTATAGACCCGAAAAATAAAATTATCCAAATGGAGCTGGGTTACGCTGCGGAAAAAGCGCGCTTTGCCTTTTTAAACAAAGGCAACGAAGGCGATGCGCCACGGGAACAGCAAACACTGCAACGCTGGGCGCACACCAACCTGGGGCAATACAGCTGCTACATAGCAACCCGTTTTATGGAGCCGGGGGTTCGCAGCCAGGGTATCAGCCGCGAGGCGCTGACCAAGCCCGCTTTTTTGGGCGAGCCCCAGCGCCACTATAGCCACCAGCTGCGCCAACAAGTCGCCCTGGCACAGGTGCGCGGCCTGGCCAACGATGCCATCGCCCAGTTGTATAAAGTGGAACCCGGTGTGGTCGAGGAAATTATCGGCGATCTTAACGCCACCCCCGACACTTATCGCCTGGCCTGTTGCCTACCCACCGAGGCAGATGCGATTTGGGAAAAAATCATTACCGATAAAATCCACCTGAAAACCCAGTTGTTTTCGCTCAAGCTTTTGCTGTCGAAATTAAAACTGGCCAGCCTGGATGCCACCAACAGCCACAAACTGGCCGAGGCCGTGCAGGAGTTGCGCAAGTTTTTTATTGCCCATATGCAAGCGCTGGATACGGAATACCTGCAAATTTGCGCGGTATCTACCAAAAAGCAGGCACAGGAAGAGCGCCGCAGTGCAGTTACCAAACTGGTATTACCCGCTTTAAAAAACAGCATTTGGTTAAAACTGATCACAGGCAAAATCGATTTGAAATCCACCAATGTATCGCTCAACCTGTTTTTAGTGCGATTGCGCCATGCCTTCCAGCAAAGCAGCGACAACCAGGCGCGTATTACCACGCTTAATTCTTTGCGCGAATTCTTTAAAAAGAATGCCCGCTCACTTAAGCCCGAGCTGGTATTGATTAATAAATTAATGAATGCACCGGAGGAAACCCAATTCACCCTGCCTGGCGAGCAGCACGAAATTTGGAAGCGAATTCTTAAAGACGATGCCTTTATTCCCAGCACCTACATGGCCTACAAGTTATTGCTGGCCAACTTGCGTTCGCAAATGCTAATGAACCCGGACCCGGTGGTAGAGCTCAATGCCGCGCGCAAAGTGCGCGAATTTATCAACCACAACCAGCGTTTTATGCAAGATGAATTGCGGATGGTGATGCACAGCGCCTATTCCGCCTGAACCACAGCATTGGTATAAATCCCATTATTGATAGGAGTCTCCCCATGGCAAACGACGCCGACGTTAGTATCAGCAGCGCCTTGATTAGCCGCGCCGAACTGATCGACAAAATTAATCGCGGTGAACACCTGGTCATCGCCGCTGATGAATCCATGCTGAGCGATCTTCCCTCCGGCAACTGGATTGCCGGCACCATTCCCTACTTTATGTCTGCCCAAGGCGGCACTGTGGATCGCAACCACATTTTTGTTCATACCATCGAAGGCATAGCGCCCAACCGCGCGCCGCGCATCACCCTGTACGATGTCAATTCCATTTCGCGCATCGCCCAGGAAGCACCCGAGCACGGCTTTACCATTGTAATTCTGCCGGCCATGTCGGAAGTGCACCTCTCCTACGCGCAAAAAGCGCCTGAATACCCCAACATGTATTTCTCGCCCATCGTGGGTTGGATTTCCGGTGTGCACCTGGATGATTTGGGCAGCCGCAGCGCCAAGGTTGGTTTTGGCCCCGCGGGCGGTATGCTGTTCGACCAAAAAGCTGTGGCTATGCATATCCCCATGCCCGACTACCAGTTGGCCACCATTAACATTGTGAATCTGTTTAGCCAGGGCGATGGCCCGGAAATTAAATTCCCCAAAACGGGTTTTAATGCCGCCGACTGCACTATTAATGGCGTAGCCGCCAATTTGGCTGATTACATCAAACAGGAAAATATCGATACCCGCCTGCCTTTGGTGGCCAACTATTCCGGGGTAATGATTAATGTGAGCATTCAGCAATTGGATGCACTGCATCACCAGGTGAATTTGTACGCGCCGGTATTTGCCGATGTGGCCTACCGCTTTGCCAAACCAGTCAATAATTATATCGAGAGCTTTAACCAGGCACTCACCGCTTCGGCCAGCGAAAACATTGCTTTCAGTTGTAACTGCATACTCAACTTTTTGTATTCCGAACTGGAAGGTAAAAAAACCCGCGACATCACCGGCCCCATCACCTTTGGCGAGGTAGCCTATCAACTACTCAACCAAACCATGGTCTACCTGAACCTGACCAGCAGCCGCTAATTACAGGCCGCAAAAAAATAGCCGCAAACCCCATGGGGCTTGCGGCTATTTTTTTATTTAAGAACCCGCTGAAAAATGCTGGCGCAGCAGGTAATTACTCAGCGATTACTTACCGATATATCAGCGGCCAGCAGCATAGGCCTGTATATAAGCCTGCAAAGCCTGTTCATTGGCTTTTACAAAAGCCACATCCGCCGCCGGCACCGCCAATATGGCCGGATCAGTTTTTTCGCGCAGTGCTTGGCGCTGGGCTTCATCCAAGCCCTGCATATCAGCCAACAAAAAATAAGCCGCTATAGCATTGCCCAGGCGCGTGCTCAGGCGCTGATATTCCCCGACCGACTTCCACCCCAAACGCTGGGCAACAGACTGGGCGGCCTGCCACTCCTGGCGGCCCTGCAAATAAACCTGAATTTGCGCATCCTGCTCAGCGGCACTCAACTGCTCAAATTGTTGCAGCGCTTCAGCACTGGTGTGCATGGCATCCAAGGCTTGCATAAGCGGCGCCATAGCGCGGTTGCTTTGCATCCAGCGCTGCACCGATTGCGCATTGAGTGTTTGATTATTTACCAATAACTGCGCTTGCGCTGCCGCACTTAATAACAGTAACAACAGAGACAAACCAAGACTGCCAACACGCCACACATTCATAGCCATGACTCAACGGGACAAGCGCAACACAATAGCCGTGGTTAACGACCATACCCAAAAAAAGAAAAACAAGACAAAAGGCGTTAATAACCCCAAAGACAAACCGGCAACGCCTTTACCCAGGTAAAAGGGGTAAATTAAAAACAGCCACACCAGGGTGGGGATCAAGGCAATCACAAACGAACGCGCCAACAGGCTACTGGCAAAAATCGGCAACAAAAATAACAAGCCCCACAAGCCGCCCCACACAATGCGCGGATACATCCAATTGGGGGAAATAGAGCCCCCCAAGGCCACACCCAGGGATTGGGTAACACCATAGCGGCTGCACAGCCACATCACTACACACATTGCCAATGCGCCCAAACAACCGGCGCCGAACGCCTCCAGGGTATTTCTCATATTCACCTCATAGAAAATATTTACGCTGCTACTGATTAATTATGCACCAGGTAATTAACGCTATTAATAACGGCCAAACCATCAGCTACTGACCATGGCTGTCAGTGCCCTACACTATAAAAGCCCAGTGTAGCATTAACATTTGGTTACACGCCTGGCCGCGTAAAAACTGCTACACTAGCGGCCATTTTTTAAACAACCAGCAACAGATTCGTCGTCAACACTGCATATTGCTGCCAGCCTAACGCCTGGTTCTGCGCCCGCGCGCTCCGCATCGCCGATGTACTTCAAGGTGTATTTATGTTTCGTTTTTTTGAAAGCCTTATCAAACCCTTTCCACCACAAGAGCCACAAGAACCGCCCAAAAGCCTTTACGCCTTTTGTCGCCATTACACCCGCGGCACCGAATTTTATCTGGGCGCCATGGCGGTATTCACCGGGCTGATTGCCATCCTGGAGGTATCGCTGTTTGGTTATCTGGGGCAATTGGTCGATTTGCTCAACAACCAAACTCCCGCCAGCTTTTGGCAATCATCCCGCGAACAATTGTTGTTGATGGCTTTTATTATTTTACTGGCCCTGCCCGGCTCGGTGCTTATTCACTCGCTGATTATGCACCAAACCCTATTGGGCAATTTCCCCATGCGTATCCGCTGGCAGGCACACCGCTACCTGCTCGGCCAAAGCTATCAGTTTTACCAAAATGAATTTGCCGGGCGCATCGCCACTAAAGTTATGCAAACCGCCCTGGCGGTGCGCGAAACCATTATGAAATTACTCGATGTGCTGCTCTATGTGTTGGTGTACTTCACCGGCATACTGGTGCTGGCCGCATCGCTGGATTTGCGTTTGGCTCTCCCCCTACTGGTGTGGTTAATCGCCTATTGCGCCCTGCTTTATTATTTTTTGCCGCGCCTGGCCAAAGTGTCTGCACGCCAAGCCGATGCCCGCTCGGATATGACCGGCCGCCTGGTTGATACCTACACCAATATTTCCACGGTTAAATTATTTTCCCATTCACACCGCGAAGCAGATTATGCCCGATCCGGCATGGAGCATTTCCTCAGCACTGTGTACCCGCAAATGCGCCTGGCCACCCTGCTCAGCAGTGGCGTTTGGCTTATTAATGCGCTGATGATTTTTGCCGTTGCCGCTATGGCCATTTGGCTCTGGTCCGACGCCTTGATTACCACCGGTGCCATAGCCGCTGCCGTCGGTTTGGTATTGCGCCTTAACGGTATGGCGCAGTGGATTATGTGGGAAGTATCAGCACTGTTTGAAAATATAGGCACCGCCCGCGATGGCCTTAACACCCTCTCCATCCCCCGCGAAGTGCAAGACCAGCCCAGTGCAAAACCACTGCAAATCAGCCATAGCCAAATTGATTTTTGCTCCGTTAATTTCAATTACGGAAAGGGCGATGGCAAATTGCTGCACGACTTTAACCTGAGCATCAAACCCGGCGAAAAAATTGGCTTGGTGGGCCGCTCTGGCGCCGGTAAATCCACCCTGGTGAATTTGCTGCTGCGCTTTTACGATGTGGAATCCGGCCGAATTTTAATCGACCAACAAAATATCGCCGAAGTGCAACAGGAAAGCCTGCGCGCCCATATTGGCATGGTCACGCAAGACACCTCCCTGCTGCACCGCTCCATCCGCGACAACCTGCTCTACGGCAAGCCCGATGCCAGTGAGGCCGATATGATCCGCGCCGCCCAACAAGCGGAAGCCCACGACTTTATTATGGGCCTGAGCGACAACCAGGGCCGCACCGGTTACGACGCCCATGTGGGCGAACGCGGGGTAAAACTTTCCGGCGGCCAACGCCAGCGCATTGCTATTGCACGGGTATTAATTAAAAACGCGCCCATCCTGATTCTCGACGAGGCAACATCGGCACTGGATTCGGAAGTGGAAGCCGCCATTCAAGCCAACCTCACTACCCTCATGCAAAACAAAACCGTCATCGCCATCGCCCACCGCCTCTCCACTATTGCCGCGCTGGATAGGCTAATAGTGTTAGACAAAGGCCAAATTATTGAACAGGGAACCCATCAAGAGTTACTGGCACTCGGCGGCGTCTACGCCCAACTCTGGGCACACCAATCGGGGGGATTTTTGGGAGACTTTTATCCCAC
>CAMLRI010000010.1 GCA_946482385.1 uncultured Cellvibrio sp. | reverse complement strand
GGCGAGGGGCATCTTGCCCAGCAGCGCATCAAAGGTCTGCTCGTTTTGCCAAAAACCGTTGCCGCCAATAAAGCGCTGTTGGTCAAAGTTAATGCGCTGGCGGCCGAGCTGTAATTGGTAATTGTCGCGTTGCAGCTGAATAAACGCCTGATTGATTTCGCTGCCGGGCGGATCGGGAATCAATGGCTCATCATTAGTGCGCAGGCCGTTGTTGTGGTCGCTGTTAAATGCGGTGGCTATATGGTCCAGCTCCAGTGTGCTGGCCAAGCCTTCGCGCCATTGCGATAGCAGTTCCCCGCGCAGCAACAGCGATGCTGCCTGGCCGGAATTATCTGCCGCCACCTGGGCATAGCGCGCCCGCGCGCCCCAATCGAGATGATGTTCCACCTGTGCCTGGGCATTGAGCGCCAGGCCGGTACTGCCCAGCCACAGCAGCCAGTATGGCTTGTAGCGAATTCTGTAGTTGCCCTGCATCACTGCCAATCTTCCGCGTTGCCATCGTGTAAAAAGGTCACGCCTTCCAGCTGGTCCATTTCTTCGTAGAGCTTATCGGGCATGGGGTTTTGCCGCGCATCCATATAGCGCAGCGCCGGCAAATGGTAGATGTCGATATGCTCCAGCGGGTTGTTAAACAAATAGATTTTTTCCAGCGCCGGCAATTCCTGGTAGGTAAATTCCTGCAGCTGGTTATCGTTAATTTTAAGCAGCTTGAGCTGCGGCAATTGCGCCAGCTGAACGCGCGGCAGTTTGTTGCCAAACACATAGAGTTCGCGCAGTGCGGGCAAATCGCCCAGGTGCAATTGGGCAATGCTGTTCTTGGCCAGATTGAGGTGGTGCAATTGCTTAAGCCCCTGCAAATTTACCTCGCTTAACTGGTTGTTATAGAGCGAGAGTTTTTGCAGCCCGGTGAATTGTTCTATACCGGCAAGGGATTGGATTTTTTGGCCATGGCAGTGGATTTCGCTCACCGCGGCGGCGGTTTGCCATTGGTGTTTTTGCATGAGTTTGTGCACGCAAGTTTGCAGCCGGGCATCGCCCAGGGCCGGCAGTTGCGCCTGCGCCAGGCTGCTGCCCAGGCTGAGCAGCAGGGCGAGGGAGAATGTTTTTATCGTCATAGTTTTTAAGGGTTGTTTAGTGAATGTGGTCGCCGTTTTGGTTAGAGCCTGGGCAGGTCGCTGCTGCCCCCCTGCTGCGCCAGTAACACGCAGGCGCCGCGGGCAATCAGGGTTTCGCTGGGCTCATCCAGGGGCGAGCCGCCCACTTCTTCCTCGGTCAGGAGCAAATGGGAGGCATCTTTAATCAGCCGCCACTGGGCCTGGGTGAGCGGCAGGCTGAGGCTGGCGGTGTCGGCAAAGACCCCCAGCGGGCGCACCTGGCCATCGCGTTTGGAAATGGCCCACAGCTGCAGGTTTTTATCCTCGGCTATGCGCAGCCCCTCCCACTTTAACCAGAGTTGCGCGCCGCCGGTGGCCGTTAGCACGGTCAGTTGCGGCGCCCCCGAGCTGTCGGTAAGCACCGCCACATAATCGGCATTGGGCTGTTGCAGTGCCAGGTCGGCCTGGCCCGGTGGCGATGAGGGCAGCGGCTCGCGCCCCAACAGCAGCACCAGGCACACGGCCAGCAACAGGCTGGCAGCGGTGGCCAGCCCCGGCCACAGCCAGGCGGTGCGCGGGCGCAGTGGCGTAACCGGGGCGACGGGGGTGGCGGGTGTGTTAAGGCGCGCGGCTATGGCATCCCAAACTTGCGGATCGGTGGGGCGTTGCTCCAGTGGGTCGCTCAGGTGCATCAGCTGTTCCTCCCAAAAATCCACCGCGGCGCGCAGCTCGGATTCCTGCACCAACCGCTGGGCAAAATCCGCGCGGGCAGCGCCGCGCATCACCCCGGTGACATAGTCGAACGCCAGCAGCTGGTCGTCTACGGGCGGCTGTGCTGTTTTGTTTCCAAACATAACTTCAACCTCAGGGCGCCGCGATGGAGCCAGGATTTCACGGTGTTGGTATTGGTGTTGAACTGCGCGGCAATTTCCTCGCGCGAATAACCATAAAGGTAGGCCAGTTCGATGCTGCGCTTGATGTTGTCGCCCAGGGTGGTCAGGCACTGGTGCAGGTGGAAGCGCAGCTGGTGGCGCCCCAGTTGCTGGTCGGGTTCGCTGCCGCCGGGAATATGCTCGAAGGCGTCTTCGCCATTGGCGGCGCGGTCGTCAAACCTGGCGCTGTGGCGCTGCTCTGCCGCCAGGCGATCCAGCGCCCGGTAGCGGGCGATACTCGCCATCCAGGTCAGCGGCTTGGCCAGCTGGGGGCGATAGCTGGCGGCGTTGTTCCAGATTTGCAAAAAGGCCTCTTGCAGCACCTCGTTGCTGAGCTCGCGGGATTTGAGGATGCGCCAGGTCAGCGCATTCAGGTAGGGGCCGACCTGGGCAAACAGCTGCTGCAGCGCGGCCTGGTCGCGCAGGGCGCAGCGCGCAATCAGGTTGACCAGCTGCTCGTCGGAAAGCCGCGCCACCGCCACTGGCCGGGCACTTGTTGCTGATGTCATCACAGGGTGAATCCTTAACAGTCAGGGGCTTTTTAGGGGTTACCCGGGTCTTTACGGCATAGCTGCAAAAAAGTTGCAGCCGCTGGTGTGTTTTATGGTTGGGCCTGTTGGTCATTCTAACCCTATTGCAGCCATGCTGGCCGTGCCTGGCTATTGCACAGCTGCTATCACATAGCTGTCATCTTTGGCGCCTAAGCTCGCAGCTCCCCTTTTTACGGAGCAGTTGCCATGAAGCCTGTTGCATACCTTTTACCCCTGGCCATTGCCGGCCTGCTAAGCGCCTGTGGTGGCGATAGCAATTCCAACTCGTCCAGTTCATCCTCCAGTGCAGAATCCTCCTCCAGCCTGGTCTCCAGCGCCAGCAGCGAATCCTCCAGTTCGAGCAGCAGCTCGGCGCCCGCTTGGGCCAGTATCGAACTGGAATTGATCGGCCGCTACAGCAGTGGCCAGTTTGGCGTGTCGGCGGCGGAAATCCCCGCGTATGACCCGGCCAGCAAGCGCGGTTTTATCGTGAACGCCCAAGCCGGTGCGGTGGATGTGCTGGATTTAAGCGACCCAACCAACCCCATCAAACTGGGCAGCCTGGATGCCACCAGCATTGCCGCCGGTGCGGTGGTGAACAGTGTGGCGGTGCGCGATGGCCTGGTGGCCCTGGCGGTGGAAGCGGCGACCAAAACCGATAACGGCTATGTCGCCCTCTATAACGCCGACGACCTGAGTGCCATTGGCCATGTGGCCGTGGGCGCCCAGCCGGATATGCTGACCTTTACCCCCGACGGCACGCGCATTCTCAGCGCCAACGAGGGTGAGCCGAGCGATGACTACAGTGTTGATCCCGAAGGTTCGGTGAGTATCGTCAATATCACCGACCTGCAAAACCTCAGCGTACAGACCGCCGCCTTTACCCTGGAGGCCAACCTCAAGGCCATGGGCGCGCACATCTACGGCCCCAATGCCAGCCAGGCCCAGGACCTGGAGCCGGAATACATTGCCGTGTCTGCCGATAGCAGCACCGCCTGGGTCACCCTGCAGGAAAACAATGCCCTGGCGGTGGTGGATATCGCCAGCGCGACCATCACCAGCGTCAAAGCCCTGGGTTACAAGGACCACGGCGCCGCTGGCAAGGGTATGGATAGCAACGACGAAGACGGCCTGATCAATATCACCACCCACGCCGGGGTGCGCGGCCTCTACCTGCCCGATGCCATCCACGCCTTTAGCGCCAACAACACTAGCTATCTGGTGACCGCCAATGAAGGCGATGCCCGCGCCTGGGGCGAGGACAATGCGGCCTACTGGGAAGGCGATGCCAGCCAGGGTTTTGTCGAAGAATTCCGCGTGAAACACCTGGTGCATACCAGCGGTTTTGACCGCCGCGCCGGCGACGACCTGCCGCCGCAACTGCGCGAACTGGGCGCCGGTGCCCTGCTCAATCCCGAGGTGTTTGGCTACTGCGGCGCGGTGGCGGGCAACCCCGGCGACTGCCGTGCCGATGGGGTATTGGGGCGCCTTAATATCACCTGGACTATGGGCTATCGCACTCATGAAAATGGCGCGCCGGTGAAGTTCAACAGCAGCGGTGTGGAAGATGCCGCTGGCGACCGTTTGATGTACGACGCCCTCTACAGCTACGGCGGCCGCTCCATCTCCATCTGGAACGGCCAGGGTGAGCAAATCTGGGATTCGGGCGATGCTATCGAGCAGTTCATCGCCAGCGAGGACTGCATGCTGGGCGCGGCGCGCAACATCCCCTGCGCCAACTATTTCAACAGCGGCCACGACGAAGGCAGCGCCATGGATTCGCGCAGCGACGCCAAAGGCCCGGAGCCGGAAGGACTGACCATTGGCCAGTTGCAGGGCAAAACCTATGTGTTTGTCGGCCTGGAGCGCATGGGCGGTATCTTGGTGTACGACATCACCGACCCGGCGGCGCCGGTGCGGGTGGACTACCTCAATACCCGCGAAGACTGGACCAGCGAAGACCCGGGCACAGTGCTGGCCAACGCCGGCGACCTGGGGCCAGAGGGCCTGGCCTTTATCAGCGCCGAGGACTCCCCCACCGGCGAACCCCTGCTGATGCTGGGCAACGAAGTGAGCGGCACTACCGCTATCTTCCGCATTAAGGGTGTGTTGGCGGATTAGCTATTAGTATTTATGACTATCCTAAAGGGCTGCTATTGCAGCCCTTTTTTATGGATATTTATCCTATATAAAGCATTTTATTGGGATGGTTTTGTGTGACGCGAGTCACAATTTTAAATACTAGTATTCAAGTGTTGCTGTTGGTCATTAAAGATTCATGCGGTGAGTGTTACTTTTGTACACCCATATTCTTTACGAAACGGAACACTTCCATGTTAAAACACACACAACGACTCGTCGCCCTGGCGGCATTACTGGGGAGTGCGGCCGCTGGAGCAGCCATCCCCGAACCCTGGATAGTCAACTCAGGCAGCAGCAGCACCGTAGTGCGCGTGCTCGATGACGACCTGCTGCACATCTCCTTCCGCCACGACCGCACCAGCAACTTCAGCAATTCCCCTATCGCGGTAACGGAAATGGTGTTCAAGCAGGACTACACTGGCCCCCAGGAATACCGCACCATCAGCAATGGTTTTGAAACCCGCGAACTGCGGGTTACCTTCGCCAGCGGCTGTATCAACCTGGTGGAAATTAACCAGGGCAACCGCCAAACCGCCACCCTCTGCCCCGCCATCTTCGACGCCACCTGGCGCGGTGTTGCGGTGGAAAACCGCGGCGTTAACAGCGTTTATGGCCTGGGCCAAAACTGGCGCCCCATCGACTATACCAATGGCGGCAAGGTTAACGGCGAGCGCCTGGCCGAAGGCGGCTTTGGCACCAGCGGCAGCCACGGCACCAGCTTCAGCAACATTACCTACAGCGATGGCAAATACGCCGGCGGCACCGCGCCCAACCTGCAGTTCCCGGTGATGTACGCCCTGGGCGACAACGGCCTGAACTACGCATTGTTTGTCGATTCCAAGCTCAAAACCGAATTCAACCTCAGCGGCAGCTGGTGGCAGCTGCGCAACCGCGAGG
Source organism: uncultured Cellvibrio sp. (assembly GCA_946482385.1). The sequence goes on along the minus strand of CAMLRI010000010.1, from coordinate 8,247 downwards.
CCAACGAAACCAACCTTTTCTACCTCAGCGGCAACAACCTGCCCAACCTGCGCAGCGATTTTATGGAGCTGGTCGGCCGCCCGCCGGTGCCACCTAAAAAGGTGTTTGGCCTGTGGGTATCGGAATTTTCCTACGACAGCTGGACCGAACTGGACAACACCATCGCCGGCCTGCGCAACCAGGGCTTCCCGGTGGACGGCGCCATGCTGGACATCGCCTGGTTTGGCTTCAAGCACGCCTCGCAACTCAACAGCCCCTATTCCCCCATGGGCGACCTGAGGTTCGATGCCGGCAGTTTCCCCAATGCCGCCAGCAAGCTCGCCGCCCTGCGCAATGACCATATTGGCATCATGGCGATCGAGGAATCCTATGTGTCCAAGCAGGGCAATATCGGCGGCGCCAACTACCAGGGCCTGCTCAGCCGCAATGGCTTTGCCCGCCGCTGCGATAACGGCCAGCCCATAGAGTTCAATAACTGGTTCGGCCAATCGGGCATGATCGACTGGTCCAACACCAATGCCGCCAACTGGTGGCACGACCAGGTGCGCAAACCCAACCTGATCGACCTGGGGGTCATGGGCCACTGGACGGATTTGGGTGAGCCTGAGGCTTATGACGCCGGCGCCTGCTACAACCTCGGCCAGCACGTGAAGGATTACCACAATGTCCACAACCTGCTGTGGAGCAAATCCATTTACGACGGCTACCGCCGCAACCACAACAGCGTACAGCGCCGCCCCTTCTCCCTGGCGCGCGCCGGGACTGTGGGCAGCCAGCGCTTTGGCGCCGGCCTCTGGTCGGGTGACATTGGCGGCCGTCTCGACCACATGAACCTGCACTACAACAACCAAATGCACATGAGCATGGCGGGTGTGGACTACTACAGCTCGGATATCGGCGGTTTCTGGCGCAAGGCCGATGAAACCGGCCGCCGCGACACAGCCCTGAGCAACGGCAATTACAGCGAAGATGAAATGTACAGCCTGTGGTTTGCCAACGCCGCCTGGTTGGATATTCCCCTGCGCCCCCACGGCAACAACTGCGGCATGCCCGGCGCCAGCGGCAGCGACTGTATTCTTACCCGCACCTCGCCGGCGGCTATCGGCAATATCGCCGGCAACCGCATCAACCTGCGCCAGCGCTATGAACTGGCACCCTACTACTATTCGCTGGCACACCGCGCCTTCCTCTATGGCGAGCCGGTCATTGCGCCCATGGCTTTCTACTTCCAGAACGACAGCGCCCTGCGCGGCATGGCCGACCAGAAAATGCTGGGTCAATCGCTGTTGGTAGCCACCATCACCCAACAGTTCCAACCCAGCCGCAATGTCTACCTGCCGGCCGGCACCTGGTACAACTACCACACCCTGCAAAAGCACAGCAGCAGCACCGGCCAAACCCTGGCCAATGTGGGCCTGTGGAATGCCGCCGACAGCCAAAACCGCGTGCCGGTATTTGTGCGCGCTGGCGCCATCATCCCGATGATGTATGTGGATAGCCAAACCAAGGATATTTTCGGCAACCGCCGCGATGGCTCGGTGCGCAATGAGCTGATCCTCAACATCTTCCCCGGTGATGAAGCTAGCGAATTCACCCTCTACGAGGACGACGGCACCAACCTGGTCAACTACAACAGCAATGGTGTGCCCAACTATTTGGTACGCGCCACCCGCATTAGCCAACAGCCGGCCAGCAACAGCGTGAACATCCACATAGGCGCCGCCAGCAGCGACTACGTAGGCGCGCTCACCCAACGCAACAACGAGGTGCGCTACCTGCTCAACGGCGCCAGTGTGGCCAGCGTGCAATTGGATGGTGTCGACCTGCCCAATATCACCCGCAGTCAATTCAATAGCACTACAGCCAAGGGCTGGCTGAAAGAGGGCGACCGCCTGTTTATCCGCACCGGCGTTATCCCGGTCAGCATCGAAAAATCCCTCAATGTGCGTTTTGGCAGCGGTTGTACGGTCAACTGTGAGGGCGACTACCAGCGCACAGTGGTGTTTATGTACGGCACCACCATTGTCGGCCAGGATATGTTTATCCGCGGTGGTATCGACCACGGCTATGCCCGCACCCAACTGGGCCGCGATTGCGATGCCAACCGCGACCTCTGCGCCATTCCCATCCGCCACTTGAACATGCGCAACGCCACCACCGCGCCCTGGAAAATCAACGACACCAAGTTGGATTGGCACGGCACTGAAACCGGCCAAAACAGCGCGGCCGTGGGTTCGCCCCTGGACTGGACCACCTGGATGAGCAGCGGCCAAACCGCCACAGTAGCCGTGAACGGCTATGGCAAAACCCCGCTCAACCTCTGGGGCGACCACTACTGGATGTTTGAAGTGGAAATGGATTGCAGCAAAACCGTCAATGGCTGGTTCGAGCTGAAATCCTTTATCTCCAACGGCCCCGGCTGGGAAGGCGACGTTAACCAACCCGGTAAGCCTTACGCCTCGGGCAACCACTTCGCCCAATGCGGCAAGCTCAATGTATTCCGCCGCGGCGAAAGCAACCCGGTGACTATCGGCAACCTCTAATCCGGAACCCAATTCCCGGGCGAGGAAAAACAGCGGCAAGGCTTTGGCCTTGCCGCTGTTTTTTTATGCCTGGGCAATAACCGGCGGTTGCCCCGGAGGTGGTGGTAGTTGCCAAAGGTAGATATAAGCCTAGAATTGGTTCTCGATGATTGATATGAGAGGTGAATCAATGTTCGAAATTAGCCAATTGCGCTGTTTTGTGGCCGTGGCCGAAGAGTTGCACTTCAGCCGCGCGGCAGAGCGCTTGAACATGACCCAACCGCCTCTCAGCCGGCAGATTCGCCTGCTGGAGCACCATGTGGGCGTGCAGCTGCTAGAGCGCACCAGCCGCACCGTGCGCCTGACTGCCGCCGGCAAGGCATTTTTTCCCGATGCCGCGCGGATTCTGCGCCTGGCCGAGGAGGCTGCCGCCACCGCGCGGCGCAATGCCAAGGGCGAAAAAGGTTCACTCTCTATTGGCTTTACCGCCTCTTTTGGCTACCAATTATTGCCGGCCATGGTGCGTCGCCTGCGCCAGTTGGCACCGGATATTTCGCTAACGCTCAAAGAGCTGGTCACCGGTGCCCAACTGGAAGGGCTGCACGCCGGCAGCCTGGATATAGGCCTGGGCCGCCCCCACAGCCACGATGGCGATCTGGAAAGCCAATTCCTGGCCAGGGAGGCGCTCTATTTGGCGATACCCAAACAGGAGGCCGAACTCTGGCCAGAGGAGCCCGGGCTCGATTGCCTGCAAGACAAACCGTTTTTAATGTACTCACCCTACGAGGCGCGCTATTTCCACAACCTGCTTAGCAGTTGTTTCCAGCAGGCCGAGGTGTTGCCGCAAATTGTGGAATATGTCGCGCAAATCCACACCATGCTGGCTTTGGTGCAATCGGGTATAGGGGTTGCGCTTATCCCCGAATCTGCCTGCAGCCTGCATTTCGACGACATACTGCTGCGCAAAATAATCACCACCCCGGCGCAGCCGGTGGAAATGGTGTACAGCTACCGCAAAGATAATCACAACCCAGCCCTGGAAACTTTCTTGCACGAGGTATTGCCCGCCTTTGCAAGTGATCCTTCAAAAATTGATACATAAATTAACTTGGTCTATCTAGCCATTGGTTTGATTTGTCAACAATAAGCTCGCAGAATCCTCTTAACCCTGTAGTGGCGAGATAGCAAAATTTATCTCTTGATCAACAGCAGAGTATTTAAGCGACGCGCCTTTTGCGTTGCAGGCTGAATGGTTAACACCAGCAGGTAATGCTTAGTTGATGGATCCAGATTTTATGTTTTACTTGCTCATAGCGTGATTCCCGCGCTTCCCTGAAGCGCGGGCTTTTTTTAACGCCAGCACAGAATTTCTAGCAACAGGTTTTAGCCAGTGCCCTATGCCAAGGTTAAAACCACCTATAAAAAACGTTTTTATAAATACAAAAACTATCGGCAATGTGTGGTTAGGAGTGCCAAGCATCGTTTACAAGATGCGCACAAACGTGAAGATTTTTATTTCAATATTTAAAAAATTATCCGAAATAAAAATCCCTGTTCCCAAGGTCAAGCTAAACAGATAGTCAATTTTGTTTCATAAAGTTCAAACGTAATAATAATGAGGAGATGCTATGAAGAGATTTACTTTCAATCCGCTGGTGCTCGCTATGGCGGCTGCGGTATTACCGGCAACCAGCCATGCACAAGAGGCGCAAACCCAACCCAGCGATGCCGCTGTGGAAGAGGTGATGGTCACGGGTATCCGTGCCGGTTTGGCCAATTCGCTTAATACCAAACGCAGTGCAGTAAACAATGTAGATGCCATTGTCGCGGAAGACATAGGTAAGATGCCCGATCTCAACCTGGCAGAATCGCTGCAGCGTTTGTCGGGTGTGGCCATTTCGCGTGAAGGTGGTGAAGGGCGCAATATCACTGTACGCGGCCTTGGCCCAGGTTTTAATGCCACTACCCTCAATGGCATGGAGGTTCCCTCCAGCACCGGCGGTCTGGATTCTTCCGGAGGTGTTAACCGCGGCCGCAACTTCGACTTCAACGTATTTTCTGCTGAACTGTTTAGAAAAATTGTTCTGCATAAATCTGCCAAGGGTTCACTGGAAGAAGGTGGCTTGGCCTCTACTGTAGAGTTACACTCGCTCAAACCGTTTGATAAACCCGGATTAGTTGCCGTAGTCGGCGGCTCTATGGCAGTAGAAAACCTTACGGGTGAAAATGACCCGCGCGTAGTAGCGCTATTCAGCAATACATTTAATGATGACACCCTCGGTGCCCTGGTGAGCTTTACCAAATCTGAGCGCAATATCCGCCAGGAAGGTTTTGGTACAGTGCGTTTTACATCGCCTTTCGATAACTCCAATCGCACTTTTGTCGGCAACGACAGCACCGTTGATATCACAGGAACGCCTAATCCTTTGGCCAACTATCCAGATTTGGATCCCGATGATCCCAAGTTGGATAACGAAACACTGGATTATATGTTATATCCCCGTTTGCCCCGTATGGATTCATTTAATACCGACCAAGAGCGCACGGGTATGACAGGTTCTTTCCAATTCCGCCCAACAGACAGGATGGAATTTACCCTCGATTATCTCGCCTCAAAATTGGATACCGAAGTTACCTCCTACAACTTTTTTGCACAGTTCCGTAACACTTTTGGTTCTATTACCCCCACTAGTATCGTCTTGGATGATGCAGGTCGTGTAGCTGTAGCGGGTGAATTTACCGGTGTAACCCCGCGTGTGGAAAGCCGCGGTCAATTCAGTGAAACTGAATTCCAACAAGTGGTGCTCTCGAGTAAATTTGAATTAACCGATAATTTAAAACTGGACGTGATGTTGGGTAATGCCAATGTCGTGTATGACGAGGAGCAATACCGCTTTAACCTGGATGCACTGGCACCCAGCTATGCCAATACCGAAGCGCCCACCCGCCAGGCCATTAATGGTTTGAATCCTACTTATTTCGCCTATGACTTCCGCGCCAACAGCGATTTGGCAGAAATGAGTTATGGTTTTGATATCACCGATCCACTCAACTACCACTTCACCGCACCGACTATCCGCAAAGATATTGTAGAGCGCGATAATGATACTTTCCGCGCCGATTTAACCTGGGATCTGGATGTGTCCAGTGTAAAAACCGGTGTTATTTTCAATGATCGCGCAGTCACCTCGGAGCGCCTAGATCCAACAGCGGGTACATTGACTGATCCTGTTGCCAGGGTAGCTACTGGTTCCGGTACTTCAACCATTATGCCCATCACCGAAGCCAGTTTGGGTTTGGTGACAACACTTTCTGCTGTGACTAGTGGTTATGGCGATGCTATTGATCCGCCTTCCGGCTTCCCCACCAATTTTGTTATTAATGATTTTGCGGCAACCAAAGCTGCTTACAACGCTGGATCATTCACCCTGAATAAAAACGATCCAACTACTTTTGATGTAACGGAAAAAACAAAAGGCATTTATGTGGAGTACGATCGCGAAGTACAAGTTGCGAGCATGCCACTGAATGTAAATGCCGGTTTGCGCTATGTGGAAACCGATGTTTCATCAATTGGTGTTGCGGGTAATGTAACTTCCAAACGCGAGAGTGATTATGCGGAATGGTTGCCATCGCTCAATATGACTTTGGAGGTTACCGAAGACCTTCTGGTTCGTGCAAGTGCAAACCGCAACCTGACTCGCCCTGGTTTATCCAGTATGACGGCAACCGTTAATGCCACACCGATCAACGGTAATATCTCTATTGGTAATCCAGGCCTCGATCCGACAATCGCCGATGCCTACGAAGTGAGTGTTGAGTGGTATTTCCTGGATGAAGCGCTGCTGGGGGCAACTTACTTCCATAAAGATATCGACAGCTTCATTATCAACGATACTGTATCTGGCCTGCTATCGCCCGAACTTAAAAACATAGTCGCCACGGCCTATCCTCAAATTGATCCCAGCTCACCTTCTTATGATCCAGCCGCAGGTGTGAACATTAATGAAGAGTGGAACATTACTACGCCGCTGAATGGAGAGGGCGCTGATCTGGATGGTTTTGAAGTTAATTACCAGCAACCCTTCGTCTTCCTGCCGAGCCCATTTGATGGTTTGGGTATGTTCGCCAACTACACCTATGTGGATTCGGAAATTACCTATCCAGGTGATGTTAAGGGGCCACTATTGGGGCTGTCGAAAAACAGTTACAACTACGGCGTGTATTTTGAACGGGATAACTACGGCGTACGCTTGGTGGTGAATAGCCGCGATGATTACGTCACCGCGATTCCCGGCAGCGACCGCAACTTCTCCGAAAACACCACTGGCCCAACCCGGGTTGATATGTCGGCGTTTTACGACATCACCGAAAATATCAAGGTCAACCTGGAAATCATCAACCTGACCGAAGAAGACGAGCGCCTCTACACCACTGGCCCCATAGGTGATTTGGATTTGGTGCGCGAGATCAACAACACCGGCCGCGAAATTAGCCTGGGTGTGCGCGCTACCTTCTAAGGTTTTGCTATTCGGATGTACCGCTTAGGCCATCGGCAGTGCCGATGGCCTTTTTTTAACCCCGGAGTCAAACATCATGAAAAAATTCACGCTCGGCTTGAGTTTTTTAATGGCATTTATCCTGCTATCTACCACCCAACTGGCGCGCGCGCAAACACAGGTGCAGGCCAAGCAAACGCCACTGGAAATTACCGAGTTAATGGCTAACTCGATTATGCAGCGCCACCCGCAAGCCTGGACCATGCGCGAATTTAAACAGCTAACGGAACCTGAATGGGGTTACCCCTATTCCCTGGTGCTTTACGGTTTTCAAAAGCTGTATATAAAAACCGGCAACCCGGCCTACCTGGCTTACGCCAAAACCTTTGTCGACCAATTAATTGATAGCGAAGGCAAGATCAAAGGTTACGAAATTACCGAATTTAATATCGATTCCATTAACCCCGGCAAACTGCTATTCCTGCTCTACGAAAAATACCAGGATCAGCGCTACTTAACCGCCATGCAATCCCTGCGCTTGCAGTTGCAATGGCAGCCGCGCACCAAAACCCAGGGCTTTTGGCATAAAAATATTTACCCCTGGCAAATGTGGTTGGATGGCCTCTACATGGGCGCCCCCTATTACGCCCAGTATGCGCAATTGTTTAAGGAGCCAACCAAATCCTTTGATGATATTGCCCACCAATTTCTGTTGATTGAAAGCAAAACCCGCGATGCCAAAACCGGCCTGTTATACCACGCCTGGGATGAAAGCCACTTGCAGCGCTGGGCGGATAAAAAAACCGGCCTCTCGCCCCACTTCTGGTCGCGCTCCATGGGTTGGTATGCCATGGCATTGGTAGACACGCTGGATTATTTCCCGCCCAAGCATCCGCAGCGTAAAGAATTAATCCGGCTGTTAAACGAATTGGCTGAAGCCCTGTTAAAGGTGCAGCATCCCAGCCACCTTTGGTACCAGGTTACCGACCAGGGCGAGCGCTATGGCAATTATTTGGAAACATCCGGCAGTGCCATGTTTGCCTATGCCTTTGCCAAGGGTTACAACAAGCAATATTTGCCGGCCAAATACAAAAAAATTGCCCAGGATATTTTTAACGGCATAGTCAGCAACCACACAGAATTGGATCAACAGGGGCGCTTGCATTTAAAAGATACCTGCGGCAGTGCGGGCCTGGGCAATGTGCCCTATCGCACCGGCAGTTTTG